>JAZGCX010000144.1:0-3856 GCA_036477175.1 Phycisphaeraceae bacterium | reverse complement strand
GGGGGTGAGCCTGCTAGCCATTATCGGAATCGCCCGGTGATTCACCGGGTTCCCAGGCGTCCTGCTGCGGGCCGTTGGTACCCGGCGGTGCCTGCTGATCGGTCTGGTCGGCGCTGCCGAAGTTCGCCAGGCCTCGCGCGATCAGCCCCGCCTTGCCGCGCTCGAACTCTTCGTCGGTCAGGTGTCCCTGGCGGTGCATCCGGCGAAGGTCGCTGATCGTGAACGCCTCGGGCTCGCCGCTGTGGTCGGTGCCGATCATCTTCCGTCGCACCGCCAGCCCCACCACGATGGTGACCACCGACGCCACGACGATCACCGCCAGCCAGAACAGGATGTCCAGCGTCTGATTGGGCATTGCGCAGTCGTCCCGAGCATTGTCTGGCGACGGGGCGTGTCCTGCGTGTTTCGACTGTGACCTTCAACACTATGGGCAAGCCCCCCCGGTTATTTATCCGTGGGTGAAACACCGTGCGTTTGGCGCTAGTGTGTCACTCGGATTTCTTGCTCTTGCGCTGCGTGCTCTTCTTCTTGGTGGAGGACTTTGTGGTCGTCTTCTTTGTGGTCTTGGGTTTGGCTGATGCCTCGGTCGGGGTTTCACGCTTGGCCGGTACGTCCTTGATCACGGCGTTTTCGAGGATCTTGTCGAGCGTCTTCTGCTCGCGCATCTGCAGATACAGGTGCTCGATCTCACCGCTGCGTTGCATCTGCTGGCGGTACTTCTCGGGTCGGCGGCCTTCCTGGATCGCCAGCATGGCGATCCGGCCGTTCACTTCCGCTTCGGTGACCTCGACATTGAGCTGTTCGGCGGCGGCGGCCAGGATGAACAACAGCTTGAGCTGCTTGCGGGCCCCTTGCTCACTGCCGGCACGCATCTCGGCGATGTGCTGCTCGATCTGCTGCTCACTCCAGCCGCGATAGGCCAGTTCCATCGCACGGTGGTGCATCAGCCGCTGTGCCTGTCGGCTGGTCAGCCCTTCGGGCAGCTCCAGGTTTACCTTCTCCAACAGGTAATCGGCGATCTGATCGTGCATCCGGCTCTGCTGTTCACGCTTGAGGCGCGACTCCAGCGATTCGGTGATCTGAGAGCGCAGCTCCTGTTCTGATGCCAGGCCGAACCGCTCGATAAGCGTTTCGACCGCAGCCGGCTCGAGGCGTTGTACCGAATTGATCCGGATGCGGATGGTGATCGGCTGGTCCTTGATCTTCTCGTTCTCATGGCCGGTCGGGCCGGTCATGGAGATCGAGACGGTGTCGCCGGCCTTGGTGCCCTTGAGCTTTTTGCCCAGGCCGTCAACGACGATGCCGGCAACGTGGCCCTTGTCGTCCCGCGCCTTGGTCGGGACCGAAACGTACGTGCCGGCAATGCTTTGGATCGGTTCGGCATCGTCAGGGGCATCCTTACCCGCGAGGATCGTCACGTCCGCCTGGAGGAAGTCGTTTTCCTGGACCTTCGCGTCTTCGGCCACCGTCATCTTGCCGAAGCGCTCGCGGAACCGCTCGATCTCGCCGTCGATGTCGGCGTCGCTGATTTCGGTGATGGTTCTTTCGACGGCGATGCCATCGAGCTTCGGCAGTGTGACGTCGGGCGTGACCTCGACCTCGACCTTAAACGAAAGCGGGCCGGTTTCGGGCAGCTCGATCGTTTCGGCGTCCTTGAACTCGGGCTCGCCGATGACCTTGAGCTTTTCATCCTCGATCGCCTGGGTGTAGCATTCGCTGAGCAGTTGGCCTTTGACATCGCCGCGCACGGCTGAGCCGAAGCGTCTTTCCAGCAGCCGCATGGGTGCCCGGCCCTTTCGGAAGCCCGGCACGTTGGCGTCGGACTGCAGCTGCGAGAAGCTTGACTCGATCTTCTTGGTGATCCGCTCGCCGGGGATTTCAATGCTCAGACGCTTGCGCGCCGGGCCGATGTCCTCGACGGTCACGGTTTGCTCGCCGCGCTCGTCGCCTTCGTCGAGGGTTGCTTGTGCAAGGTCCTGTTCGTTCTCCGCCATCGTGCGGCTCCTGCTTGGTCGGTCGTTTTCGCATTCACTTGGCGCGAACTTACCCTGCCGACAATGAAACGATTATCGCGGCACATCGACGGTGGGTCAAACACCACGTGGGCGACGGTCGGTCGGAGCGTGCGGATTCAGGTTGTGGTATCGCTCTGGGGTTGCGGCGCCAGGCCGACCCGCTTGCCGCGCTTGGCCTGGACCGATTCGCCGCCGAACTCGACGGTTGCCAGTGCACGCGGGCAGACGATGTCCACCCGGCGCGTCACGAATATGCTCAGGTGAACCGGTTGTTGCGGCTGGCGCGGCAGGTCGACCGAACAACCGCAGGTCAGCGCTACATCGAGATTGTGCTGCCTTTGGCCGGATTGGACGGTCCGAACAACCAGCACGTCAGGGCCATTGCATGTGATCGTCATCTGCCGGTCGCTCAGCCCGATGCTGAACTGAGGCTTTTCGATCGGTTCGGTGACGTCCAGCTCGATCGTTTCCAGCGGCTCGTGCTCAACGTTGAACACCGCCAGGTACTTGTCGGTGTAGTCCACGAGGTAGCCGGGTAACTCGGTATGCTTTGCGTCCGGGGCATCGGGGCCTGCCAGGGTCAGGACGACCGGCTTGCCGATGTGGGGTTCGAGGAGCGGCTCGTAGGCGTGTGCGACGGAGCCGAGAAGCGTTTGGCCGATCTGCTCGACGCTGCCCCGGTGTGTGGTCATCACGGCACCGCCGGGTCTGGCCTTGGCGATCTGCCCGATCAGTGCGCCCAAAGCCTTATTGAATGCGTCGCGGAGCGTGTTGACCATGTTGCGGAACCACCGGCCCGTTCGCCGGATCAGCCCGGGATTGAAACTGCGCCTGATCTGTCGCACCCGTGCGCGGCGTTCGGCTTCCGTCAGGCCCGCATCAAGCCGGCACAACGCCAGACAGTCAGCGATTTGCGACTCGTAGACCAGCGCGCTGCTTTTGGTCAGGCCGCGCTGAGTGGTGTGGGGCGCATCGAACCGCAGCTCGATCCCCTTGCTGTAAACCACCAGGTCGCCCCACATCGTCTGGCCGGTCTTGGTCAGGTACGTCACGTGGTAATCGTTCAGGAGCTTGAGGCACTTGTCCTTCTTACGCGCCACGATAAGCGTTGAAATAATCGCCGTCAGAAAGATAAATAGAAGGCCCAACGCCAGTGGGTGTTCGAGCAGGATATACCACCACGGCGGCGGCGCGGCCGGCACCGCTTGTGCCGCGTCGGTGGCCTGGGCGAGCAGGGCGAGAACATGCGGCTGCAATAGGTCGGGCATCGATCGATCTTGTACCCGCCGGCCCCGATTCGCTCAAGGCCGACCGGATCGTGCATCGTGCCCCGACCCGCTTGCCGCGGGGCAGACCGCCTCAACAATAGTGGCAACCGGGTCAACACGACCAGAGCAAACAAGTGCGCCCGGGAGGACTCGAACCTCCGACCTACGGTTTAGGAAACCGTTGCTCTATCCTGCTGAGCTACGGGCGCCGGTTGTTTCGCTGTCAAGACCTGCCGTCTGTGCCGGTCGTGACATTAGGAGGGTAGCCCGCCTTTGCCCCGTCATCAATTCGCGTGTGCGACGGATTCGGGGCTCGGGTCTGGCGTTCAGGGGCGAATTTCGGGTTCAGGGTTCCGGGTCTGGGGCTGAGCAGTAAGTGATGGAAGCGACACAGGTAGGATGAAAAGTGCAAAGTGAAAGGTGAATGGTGTGGACGGATTTGTGCGTACGGAGGGTGCGCTGCGGGCTTTAATAGGAGCGACGTACGAAACGTAACGTACATCCGGACGCGGTGGGGGGGATGGTAGGCCTGTGGTGTTACCGCCGGCTTTGGGGGAGATGTGGGTGGCTAAG
>JAZGCX010000143.1:0-4019 GCA_036477175.1 Phycisphaeraceae bacterium | reverse complement strand
CGGGGCCTGACGGCGACGGTGACTGCGCGGAGTCCTGTGACGAAGCGACCGGTAGTTGCACGGCGCCTGACCCGAACGGCTCGGCCTGCGACAACGGTGTCTTCTGTGACGGCACCGAAACGTGTACCGCCGGCGTGTGCGGCAGTAGCACGGGCGATCCCTGCCCGGGGCCTGACGGTGACGGTGACTGCGCGGAGTCCTGTGACGAAGCGACCGGTAGTTGCACGGCGTCTGACCCGGACGGCTCGGCCTGCGGTGATCCAACGGACGACGACTGCACGAACCCCGACACCTGCGATGGTGCCGGCGCCTGCCAGGACAACCATGAACCGTCCGGCACGGCGTGCCCGGATGACGGCAACGACTGCACGGACGATGTCTGCGACGGGTCCGGCACCTGTACGCACCCGAACGAGCCAGATGGCTTGGCCTGCGACAACGGTGTCTTCTGTGACGGCACCGAAACGTGTACCGCCGGCGTGTGCGGCAATAGCACGGGCGATCCCTGCCCGGGGCCTGACGGGGACGGTGACTGCGCGGAGTCCTGCGACGAAGCGACCGGTAGTTGCACGGCGTCTGACCCGGACGGCTCGGCCTGCGACGACGGTCTGTACTGTACTGAAAACGACACTTGTTCAGGTGGTCAATGTGCCGGCACGCCAGTCGACTGCGGCGAGCTGGACGACCAGTGCAACGTCGGTGTGTGCAATCCGGACTCGGGTGAGTGCGAGCAGCAGCCGATCAACGAAGGCGAGCCGTGCGACGATGACAACGCCTGCACGACCGAGGACACTTGCTCGAAAGGCAAATGCGTCGGTGGTCCGCCACTCGACTGTGACGACGGTGATCCGTGCACGATCGACAGTTGCGATCCCGAACTCGGGTGCCTGAGCACCCCGATCGAGTGCCCCGAAGGTGAAATCTGTGTGGACGGCGAATGCGTCCCCGGCTTCGAGTTGCGGACGCTGATCATCAAGCAGGGCGCCTGTCCTGCTCCGGTCAATCCCGAAGCCGGCGGCGTTGTGCCGATGGCGCTGATCGGGGACATCGATTTCGCCGCTGAGACCGCCGTACCCTCGAGCTTAAAACTGCGTGTTTGCGGTGACCCCGAGGGGGCCTACATCACTCCGATTATGAGGCAGATCAAAGTCAAGGATCTGAACCATCCGCACGAAGGAGAGGTGGGGTGCGGCGGGTGTTCGTGCAATGAAGACCAGAGTTCCGATGGGATCGATGACCTGTCGATGAAGTTCAGGGCGAGTCAGTTCGGCTCGACACTGGGATTGTCGTCGGGTGATGGCGTGGTGACGCTTGAGCTCACGGGCGTGCTGGAAGACGGTACGCCGATCCGTGCCCGCGATTGCGTCCGGCTGGTGCCGTAGTCGTGTTGTTCGTCAATGGCATGAGCGGTCTGTGAGTGTCTGGACTGTTGAGGTCGGCACGACTTACCATTGGATGGTGATGGTTTGACTTGGAAGCATGGGGAGTCGGGGTCACAAAGATCCCGGCTCCCTTTTGTGATTCTGCCAATCGTTATTCGCGCGATCCGGGAGTGATGGTTAGGGTTAAACGTTCGCGGTCGCGCAGGACCACGATCTCCACCGATTGCCCGACTTTCAGAGCGCCGATCGCATCGGTGTAATCGTAAATGTTTTCGATCTTCCGCCCCGCCAATTGGACGATGATATCTCCACTCTTGACACCAGCCTGCTCGGCCGGCGCGCCGGGCGTGACGCTGGACAGTTTCAGGCCCAGCGTTTCGGCGGCACCGTAGTCGGGAACCGTACCGAGATAGGCCCGCAGGCCGGCTCGCGGTGTGCCCCGATCTGTCTTTTTCATGACGATGTAGTCGGGCACATCCTCTCGCGCCGCCAGCGATCGAGCCACCAGGGCAGTGAAGCGGGCCACCCTGGCCAGACCGGGGTAATTGAGCTTCTCCGGCGTATCGCGAGGCGAGTGATACTCGGAATGCGATCCGGTGAAAACGCTCAAAACCGGCACGCCCTTCATATAGAAGGAGGTGGCATCGGTCGGCAGGCTGGCATCTGCCTGGGCGGAGATGGACAGGCCGACCGGTGCATTGCGGCGCTCGATCTCGCCGGGCCAAATTGAACTGGAACCGGTGCCGTTGACAATCAGCTGCTGATCGAGTCGGCCGATCATGTCCATGTTCAAGTAGGCAGCCACCGCCGAGCGGATGTTATCCGGATCGCCGCATTGCTTGGCCAACTCTGCCACGAAATGTTTCGATCCTAGCAGACCGAGTTCTTCACCCGACCAGGCAGCAAAAATCACATCGCGTTCGAGCGCCCCGGCGGAGCCGGTTGGGTCCCGCTTCGCGGGGCCAGTCGATGTTTGATGAACCAAGTATTCCGCGATTTCGAGCAGGCCCGCGACCCCGGAGGCATTGTCGTCGGCACCGTAATGGATTTGGTCTTTTTCGTCGTCCCGGGCCAGCGAGCCCGAGCCGCTGCCCCTGCCGAGGTGATCGATGTGCGCACCGATGACCACCGCCGGTCGCGTCGGCGAACCGGAGTGGGCAGGAAGTCTGGCCAGCACGTTCCTGCCTTTGTGAGTGACTTTTTCAATATCGATCGAAGCCCTCACCTTGACATCTGGGATCGCAAACCCCATTTGCGGTTTGCCTGTATCCCATTCGCTCTGCAATTCCTTGAGATCCTTAGCCGATTTCCGCAGCAGCACCGACGCCACCTCGTCGCTGATGGAAATGGCGGGGATACTCGTTCCCGCAAATATGGCACCAGATTTCATCGCCACCAACTGGTTCTTGACGCTGGAGTTCGGGCCGCTCACCACAATGAGTCCCGCGGCGCCCTGGTCGCGCACGACGCGGACCTTGTTCCGCAAATGGCTGTACGGGCCCAGATGCTGGCGCATCTGAGGCGAGATCTCTTCGGGCATGAAACGAAAGACCATCACCCACTTGTCTTTGACATCCAAATGGACAAACGAATCATACTCCTCGAATTCATCGGTCTTGGGCGCGACGATGCCATAACCGGCGAAGACCACGTCGGCCGGCTCGAACCGGCCGGTGTTCGACAGCGCCAGCGGCCGCCAGTCTTCGTCCACCTTGTAGGTTTTGGTCCCCGAGGCATCGCCGCCGTGCACGGTCAACTCGTTTTTTGCCCCCAGGGACACACCGGCTGTGAAGTCAAACTCCTGGAAATAGGTGCCGTTGTCGCCTGCCGGAACCAGCCCCAGCCGCTCGAACGCTGATGCGACGTACTGGGTGGCCAACCGTGCCCCGTGGCTACCGGTCAGCCGGCCTTCCATTTCCTCCGATGCCAGTCGCTCGACGTGGGCCCGGGCGTCCTGAGCCCTGATCTGCGGCTTGGTCGAGGGTGATGGTGAGCCCGGTTGCGCAATAGTGGGTTCGCCGTGACCCCTTGCCGGTTGATCCAAGCCGAGAAGCTGCCGAGCCTTTTGGTGGTTCCACTCCGCAACGAAAACCTGTGAGCGTTTCTGCGGTGTGCGTTCAGAGGTCCAGCACATCGTGATGCCGTCCCAGGAGAAAGACGGCAATCCGTCAAAACGGGGCGTATAGGTGATGCGCACCGGATCGGAGCGACCGGCGACGTCGACCATGTATAACTCGAAGTTGCCGAAACCGTACTTGTTGGTCGTGAAGATGAAATATTCACCCGAGGGATGATAGTACGGGGCCCAGGACATGGTTCCCATATGGGTGACCTGCCGCTGGTCGCTGCCATCGACATTCATGGTGTAGATTTCGGCCGTGGTGCCGTCCACCGAAAAACGGCGCCAGCCAATCCGCTTGCCGTCCGGACTGAAGAAAGGCCCGCCGTCGTAGCCCTTGACATCCGTCAATCGCCGGACATTGCTGCCGTCGGCGTTCATGATGTAAATATCAACCATGTACGACTTGTCCAGCTCAAAAAGCTTGGCATCTTCGGGCGAGAGCAGCTCGCTGTAGGCGTGCTGATTGGAGGCGAAAACGATCCGCCGGCCATCGGGAGACAACGATCCTTCAGCGT
>JAZGCX010000142.1:0-7220 GCA_036477175.1 Phycisphaeraceae bacterium | reverse complement strand
GTGGAACTGGTCAGCAACGGCGGCGCGTTCGGCGGCAAGGAGGACATGTGGATCCAGGCCCAGACGACCGTCATGGCCTGGCTGATCGGTAAGCCCGTCAAGATGACGCTCACGCGCCCGGAAAGCTTTCGGATCCATCCCAAACGCCATCCGATCGAGTTGACCTACAAGATCGGCTGCGACGCCGACGGGCACATCCTCGCCGTCAAGGCCCGCATCATCGGCGACAAGGGCGCTTACGCCTCCGTCGGCGCCAAAGTGCTCGAGCGCGCCGGCGGGCACTGCACCGGCCCGTACCGCGTGCCCCACCTCGACATGCAATCGCTGGCGGTCTACACGAACAACCCGCCGTGCGGCGCGATGCGGGGCTTCGGCGCCAACCAGGCCGCGTTCGCCATTGAAGGACTGCTGGACCGGCTGGCGGAAAAAGTCGGCATCGACGGGTACGACATCCGTGACCGTAACATCCTCGAACCGGGCGAGGCCTTTGCGACCGGCCAGAGATTGGATAAACCCTTCGGCCTGCGCAAGACGCTGGAGGCGGTCAAAGAGCAATACAAGAGCGCCAAGTACGCCGGGATCGCCTGCGGGATCAAGAACGTCGGCATCGGCAACGGTATGCCGGACATCGGCCGGGCCGCCCTCACCGTGGAAGACGATGGCACCGTGCATATCCGCACCGGCTTCACCGAGATGGGCCAGGGACTGTTTACCGTGTGCATCCAGTTCGCCGTCGAAGCAACCGGTCTGCCGCCGCAAACGTTTACCTGCTCCACCGACACGACGCTGCAACTCAATTGCGGCCAAACCACCGCCAGCCGGGGCACCGTGCTGGGCGGCAACGCGATCGCCGAAGCAGGCAAGACCCTGAAAGCCGAACTGGACAAGGGCAAGACACTGGCCGACCTCAAGGGCCGTACCTTCAACGGCGAATGGATCTGCGACTACACCAGCAAGCTCGGCAAGGACGTGGACAAGCCCGGCGGGCCCAAGACGCACCTGACCTACGGCTTTGCCACGCAGGTCGCCATCCTCGACGACGACGGCAGACTCGTCAAGATGATCGCCGCCCATGATGTCGGCCGCGTGATCAACCCGACGCAACTCAAAGGCCAGATGTATGGGTCACTGCACATGGGCATCGGCTACGCGCTGACGGAAGACTTCGAGATCGAGGACGGGCTCATCAAGGCCGAACGCATCAACGACTGCGGCGTGCTGCGCGCCCACGAAATGCCGGAAATGGAACTGATCTTCGTCGAAGAGGAAGACCCCGAATGTCCATTCGGTGCGCGCGGTGTGGGCGAGATCGGCCTGGTGCCAACCGCACCGGCGATCGCCGGCGCGCTGCATCAATACGACGGCGTGATCCGCCGAACGCTGCCGATGCGCGATTCACCGGCAGCGCAGGCGATCACGCACCCGAATCGGAAACGGTCCACACAAACCGCCTAGCGATCGCGAACGCCACGGTGGCGAGCCCGTCACAACCTAATTGACTGTTCAGCCCGGCGGACTTGTGATTGCCGGGGGCGTCGCGCGACCGTTCCGCGCCATGGATAAGATATATCGGGTTGGCCGATGAACGAGTCGCTCGTCAACCTGCTCCGCCGGGCTGCCGCCATCCAAAGAGATGGTCGGCGCCTTGTCGGCTGTCTGGTCGTCAACGCACGCGGCTCAACGCCCCAACCCAGCGGGGCGCTGATGCTCGTGGACGACGCAGCGAACATTTACGGCACCGTCGGCGGCGGCTGCGTCGAAGCGGAGATCAGGCGACGCGCCTTTCAGATGCTCAACCGGGGCGAAACCGGGCTGATGCGGTTCAAGCTGGACCACGATTATGGCTGGGATGACGGGCTGATCTGCGGCGGCACGCTCGAGTTGGCCGTGGCGCCCCTGCCCGATCCGGATGAGCTTGATCGCGTTGTCAGCGACATCGAGCAGCACCGTGCAACGTCTTTAACGTTGCATCTGCAGACCGAGGGGGAACCGGCAAACTTTACGCTCTCGCTTCCCCCGCGTGAGCGGCTGTATATCGCCGGGGCGGGGCACGTCGGCCAGGCCATCGCGCGTCACGGGTTGCGACTCGATTTCGACGTGACCGTCTTCGACGACCGGCCGGATATGCTCAAACGATTCGCCCCGGACGAGGTCACCCAGGTATCGGGAGATATTGCTGCACAGCTCGCCAACGCGCCGATCGACCGCGACACCTATTGCATCATTGTCACACGCGGACACCGTCACGACGAACAGGCGCTCGAGGCGGTGCTCGGACGCGGGGCGAAATACATCGGCATGATCGGCAGTCGCCGCAAGGTCAAGTTGGTCTTCGACGACCTGATCGACCGCGGCGTGCCCAGGCAGGAGCTGGCAAAGGTCCATGCGCCGATCGGCCTGGATATCGACGCGGTCACCGTCGAGGAAATCGCGGTGTCGATCGTCGCTCAACTCGTCAAGGTCCGCCGGCAAACCCGTCGAGCCGTCGTGGACGGCCCACAATCCCGGCCGCAAACGCCGACGCAGGACCAGACAATCCCGTCGGCGACTCATAAAGGCAAGGCCAAGTGAACCCGGGCAACTCACAGACGGGGTCGCGGATCGGCGTTCTGCTCGCTGCGGGCCGCGGCAGCCGAATGGGACGAACCAAACAGCTCCTGCCCTGGCCGACCGCTCAGGGCGACAAGCCGCTGGTCGCCGCAGCGTTCGATGCGGTGGCCGATCTGTGCGACCAGATGGTGGTCGTCCTCGGCCACGAGGCACAGGCCGTCGCTAACGCGCTCGGGCATCGCCGGTTCCATTCGGCCCGGAGCAGTGCCGACGCCGAGATGTTCGAATCGATCCGCGCGGGTCTGGCCCAAGCGCAGCGGATCGACGCGTCAGCGGAAGTCCTGCTTCAACCGGCCGACCACCCCGAGGTGCAGCCCGCCACGGTCCAGGCCTTGATCGAAGCCCGTGCGGATCATCCCCGCCGCGCGGTGATCCCCGTGTACCACGGCAAGGGCGGGCACCCGGTCCTGATCCCCGCTGAGGTAATTGATCGTTTGCTTACCGCTTCGGGCAAAGGCGGCCTGCGGCAGTACTGGCGCGACCACCCGGACCAGTGCCTTCGTCTTCCCGTTGATGATCCGGGCGTCGTGCGCGATCTGGATACACTCGACCAGTACCCACCGGGCAACGATCAAGCCACGGCCGGCTCCCCTTCGGATTAAATAAATATGGATGCACGCCGGCGGTATTCGGCAGCATCAATCGGGATGACTGTCCGAAGTTTGAACCGTCGCCCCAGACGTATTGCGTGATGGCGATGTCGGAGCCGTTGGACAAGTTTAAGGTTCCTGACATGCTCTGTAGAAAACCTCGCGGGACACCATAAGACCATCACGTTGTGGGTGATAGTCATGAGCATCATCTGGCGGCACTGGAACCAATAGGTGCGGGCGTGCGGGGCCGCTTCGCCTGCCGGGGCGGTTCATGCCGGTTTCCACTGCGGAATACAAAGAATATTTTTTTCTCCTTTATCGTCACTCTTAGCCGATTTTATTAGCAGGCGGCATATCGGTGGCAGCATGCGTGGGGATGAAGCATGAGCAAATTAGCAACATTGCTGTGTGCCACTGTGGTGGCGCCGTGTCTATTGTGGGGCACTGGGGTCAAGGCGGGCATCGTCCAGGTTGGACTGATTGTGGATGCCTCCAGCAGTACTGAAGGTGAACTACCCGCCTTCAGGACAGGTGTGGCCAATGCCCTGGCATCACTGTTAACAGACGGTGCAGTCGAGGTGACGCTGGTCCAGTTCTCGGCCACCGCTGCGGTGCTCGTTGATGCGTTGCTGATCGAATCACCGGCCGATCGCGCGTTTGCCGTCGGTCAGGCCCTTGCGATCGACCCGGTGACCACCGATGTACCTCCCTTCGAGGGCGGGACCAACTTCGAGGACGCCTTCGAGATGACAACCGCGGCCGTTACCGGTTCGCCGCGTTTCGCGTCGGCGGATTTTCAGATCTTCAACATGTTGACCGACGGAAATCCGACCACCCACAACAACTTAGGTCTTCCGGATCTCGACGAGGCGTCCCGGTTAGCGCGGGCACGCATGTTTGGCAAGGACGCCCGTGACGATGCCATCACCGCCGGTATCGATGCCATCAGCTTCGAGGCCCTGGGGTCAACGCCTGCTGACATCACCTACTTGGAAACGCTGACACATCCTAGTGCACCGTTCCACGTGACTGGCACCCCACTCGTGTTTCCCGATCCACTTCAGTCGCAGGGCTTCATTCTCGAAATTGCAGGTGTATCCGACATTGAGGATGCCCTGATCGCCAAATTCGATGCAGCCGGCATCACGCCGGAACCGGGCACGCTCATGCGCATGGTCATCGGCGCTGCGTCCCTACTGCGGCAACAGCGTGGTGTAACCACGCATCGGGCGATGTAGAACTCGCCCCACCTGGTTTGCCCTCAGCCGCTGCGAACTTGCGCGGGAAGCCGATCGTTTGATCGACTTTGGTGATCGACCGGCAACAGGCAAAGGGGCGAAGGCAATAGTGGAGAGAAAGAACGTATATCGGGTGTTGACGCGAACGCAACCAGCCTGTGTCGGGGCGCTGGTTCTGGTGGTGCTGCTGGGCGGCGGCGGGCGGCGGGCGGCTTCGGCCGGGCCGATTTTCCAAGGTCTGAGTGACCTGCCCGGCGGTGACTTCATCAGCGAAGCCCGCGGCGTCTCGGCCGACGGGTCAGTCGTCGCGGGCGACGGAGCCAGCGAGCCCGCCTCGGACTTCGAGGCGTTCCGCTGGACCAGCGGCGGCGACATGGTGGGCTTGGGTGACCTGCCCGGCGGCCGCTTCTTCAGCGTCGCCATCGGCGTCTCGACCGACGGCTCGGTCATCGTGGGGGAAGGCGTCTCCGGCTCAGGCTTCGAGGCGTTCCGCTGGACCAACGGCGGCGGCATGGTGGGCTTGGGCGACCTGCCCGGCGGCAGCTTCTCCAGCCGAGCCGAGGGCGTCTCGGCCGACGGCTCGGTCGTCGTGGGACGAGCCAACGCCGTCTCGGGTACCGAAGCGTTCCGCTGGACCAGCGGCTCTGGGCTCGTCGGCCTCGGCGATCTTCCTGGCGGCATCTTCGATAGCTTGGCCCTCGACGTCTCGGCCGACGGCTCGGTCATCGTGGGGCGAAGCTTCTCCGCCTGGGGCTTCGAAGCGTTCCGCTGGACCAGCGGCGGCGGGATGGTCGGCCTGGGTGATTTAGCAGGCGGCGGCTTCTTCAGCGAAGCCCTCGGCGTCTCATCCGGCGGCTCGATTATCGTGGGACAAAGCACCTCCGCCTCGGGAACAGAAGCCTTCCGCTGGACCTCCGGCTCCGGCATGGTCGGCCTGGGCGACCTGGCAGGAGGCATTTTTAGTAGCCAGGCCTTCGGTGTCTCCGCCGACGGCTCGGTCGTGGTGGGGCGGAGCTTATCCGCCTCGGGCTTCGAAGCGGTCATCTGGGATCAGACCAACGGCATGCGCAACCTGCGCGACGTGCTGGTCAATGACTTCGGCTTGGGTCTGGACTTAGTCGGCTGGACGCTGGAGCGGGCAACGGGCATCTCGGACGACGGTCTGACCATAGTCGGTTTCGGCAACAACCCCAACGGCGACACGGAAGCGTGGCGCGCGGTGATCCCCGAACCGGCAACGCTTTCTCTGCTGGCGATGGGCGGTCTTTTCGTGCTGCCACGCCGGCGCCGTAGCGCGTGATGGGCAAAAATGCACGTGATTATTTAGCCCCCGGCGAGTCGTCGGGGGGGGGTGATAGTGATGAATCGCGACCATGATCCACAGGTGCGGCCCCGGGCGACTCGCCCGGGGCTAAATATTGCTTTATGTCACCGAATCGTGTTTGGGGATGTTGTGCGAGTGTTCGGAGGCTTGGAGGCCTGGGGCTTAAGATTCCTCAACCTCGGATGTCATTGCGTGCTTGGTTTTGGCGGCGCGGCGTCGATGACGGCGTCGGGGGGTGGGCTGTAAATGGCCGGGTCGGGCGGTTCGGTGCTGAACGTGACGTTTTCGATGGTGAACACGGCGCCTTCGCCGGGATCGTCGGGGTTCCAGCCGGCGTAAAACGTCATCCGGGCAGGGACATAAAGGCCTTGTACCTGCTGCCACTGGTCGAACACCCAGGTGACGCGGTCCACATCCGGCAACTCGGTGACGGTGTGATGGATCAGTGCAAGGCGGTGCGTGTCGAGGTCAATGAAGAGGTGATAGTCGTCCTCGGAGCTGTAACCGACGCCTGTGTTGAAACCGACCTGCAGTACACGGTAGGTCTTGCCGGCAAATTCGCCGGTGCCCTTGTCCTGCACAACCACACCGGGATCAGCGAAGACGAACGGCATACCGATGAAGTAAAACGAACCGAGACTAAAGAACCGAGGCGGCAGGCCGACGGCGTCGGGCCCGGGCGAGGACCAGGCCTGCTGACCATCGAAACCGACGGTGAAGCCTTCACCTGCAATGCGGTTGCGGCGATTGTGAAGATCGACCGTCGCGGTATTGGGCCTGGCAACCTGGGGCGAAAGCGGAAAACCATCAAGCGTGTAGGTGAAGGTGCGCTGCTGCTGCCACTTGTCGATGCCGCCGTGCGCCTCAAGCGTCTGGGTCAGCGGTCCATCATCGCGCGTCGACTGGCGGGCTTGTTCGCCATTGGGCTCGCAGCCGACCAGGCCGATCGTCACGACGACAGAAGCAAACCAAGCGATGCGTACGGTTCGTGCGAGCATGGTAAGTCTCCTGAAAGAAGCACGTCGAAAAGGAGCACACATCCAATGACCGAGCCCTCGCCTGTGTGCCGGGCATTCAGATGACCGAATCGTCCCTGGGGATATTCATGGCAGGACGAACATCGACCTGTACAAGCTTTTGCTGCTGCAACTTTTTCGCTTCGTCGTCGTCGACGTAATCGGAATGGCAGGAGGGTTTTGTTGAGGCCTGGGGCCTGGGGCTTGGGGCTTGAGGTTCTGAGGCTTCGGATGTCATCGCTTGTTTGGTTTTGGTGGCGAGCTTGTGGATCTCGGCGGGGCTCAGGACGCCGCGATGTTTGAGAATCTCCTGCTGCTCGGCGGTCAGCGCCTCGGTCACTTTGGGCTGATCCCTTGCGTAGTTGTCGTCCTTGCCGCTGATGAACTGCTCGATCTCCTTGCTGATGCGGACGCTGCACCAGTCGTGGCCGCACATCGC
>JAZGCX010000141.1:0-3623 GCA_036477175.1 Phycisphaeraceae bacterium | reverse complement strand
CCAGACAAAACACGCAGGACGCCCGAAAGATGGCGGTCAACGTCGAGATCAAGGCCCACGCGCGCGACGTTGAGCGGCTGCACGCCCTGGCAGCGGAGTTGGCCAACCGGGCTCCTGAGGTGGTTGAGCAGACCGATACGTTCTTTTGCGTGCCCAGCGGTCGGTTGAAACTGCGTGAGCTTGGACCGGACCGAGGCGAACTAATCCACTACCATCGCCGTGATCAGACCGGCCCGGCGCGGTCGGCGTATTCGATTGTCCAAACCAACGAACCGGCGGCGCTCAGAGATTGCCTTGCCGCGGCATTGGGCGTCCGCGGCGTCGTCCGCAAGAAGCGTTGGATCTATCATGTCGGGCAAACCCGGATTCACGTTGACGACGTCAGCGATCTTGGGTCATTCCTCGAGGTAGAAGTCGTCCTATCGCCCGAACAGTCGGTTGAAGATGGCAGACAGATCTTCCTCCGATTGAAGGACGATCTGGATATCCGCGATGAGGATTTGATTCAAGGCGCCTATATCGACTTGTTGGAGCAAACTGCTGTTTAGCCATGCGTTTGAAGATGACCCGCGGGCGTCTGACTGTGTGGCCGGCTCGTCAGCGCATCACTGGTGCAGTGGCTTTGCCGGATGGGGCGACGGGCCGATTGTTGTCATGACGGCCCGCTGGGGCTAGACTGCGTGCGCAGGAAATGACTGAGGCTTACATCCATAAGACAACCTGCCGATAGACCGATTGGTCAGACCGGCGGATAAGTGAACGCAGGTTCAGGTCCTGCAGCCGGCGGTTGACAGGGGACGACCCTGGCTCTGCCACCCGTAACCGAAGAGCCTGACACGGATCAATCGCACCATGGCTGTACCAATTGCGCAGATGTGGACGGTGGCCAGTTATGTCCTGAAGCAGAGGCTTCGGGGCAATCGGCGCTACCCGCTGGTGCTGATGTTGGAGCCGCTGTTCCGTTGCAACCTCGCCTGTGCCGGTTGCGGCAAGATTCAATACCCGGCTCACATCCTCAAGAAGCAGTTGACGCCCGAACAGTGTTTCAAGGCGGTGGACGAGTGTGGGGCGCCGATGGTGTCGATCCCCGGCGGCGAGCCGCTGCTGCACCCCGAGATCGGCCGGATCGTTGCCGGGCTCATCGAGCGGAAAAAGTACATCTACCTGTGCACCAATGCGATCCTGCTCAAGAAGAAGCTGGATGAGGGGCAGTTCACGCCGAGCAGGTACCTGACATTCAGCATTCACATGGACGGGCAAGAAGAGCACCACGACTTTGCCGTCTGTCGTGAGGGGGTTTACCAGGTGGCGGGTGAGGCGATCCGGCAAGCCGTTGAACAGGGCTTTCGCGTGACGACCAACACCACGCTGTTCGACGGGGCCGACCCCAATTCCGTGCGTCGGTTCTTCGACGAGATGGCGGACCTGGGCGTGGAGGGGATGATGGTCTCACCGGGCTACGCCTACCCCAAGGCGCCGGACCAGCAGTCTTTCCTGCGTGAGCGCAAGAATACCAACGACCTGTTCGAGATGATCCTCTCGAATCGCAACAAGCGATGGAAGTTCAATCAGTCGGTACTGTTCCTTGAGTTTCTCATGGGCAAGCGCGACTACGAGTGTACGCCCTGGGGCAATCCAACTTACAACATCTTCGGCTGGCAGAAGCCGTGCTACCTGATTCAGGACGGGTATGTTGACACGTTCAAGGAACTGATCGACGACACCGACTGGGGCAACTACGGCCGGGCGTCGGGCAACCCGGCGTGCCAGCAGTGCATGGTGCATTGCGGGTACGAGCCGTCAGCAGTCAACCACACCTTCAGCAGCGTCGTCGGCCTGTGGGCCACGATCAAAGCGACGATCTTCAACACCTACGCCAACCCGGCTGCAACGAAACGCCTCGCCGAGGAAGCGACCAAGTCCCACGGCCCATTGGCGCAGTTAGCCGGGCTCACCATCAACGGCAAACCCATCACCGAAACCGTCGAAGCGGCCTAGGTTGGCTTTCGATGCCGTCTGACTCATTCTTGGTGGTGGGTGCGACATGACCTCGGGTTGGCTAAAACGGACCGCTAATAGCGTCTTGTGGCGGGTTTGGGTAACTTATCGCCACCCTCGCGGCCGATAGGTTTTGCAGGGCCGAGTCGGAAGCCCCCCCAATCTGACACTTACGACGCGCGACTCTGACTCAGGAAGGACCCGCATGGCAATCAAGCTTGCCTTCAGCACGGTGGCCTGTCCCGAATGGACGCTCGAACAGGTGGCCGAGCGGGCCCGCCAGATGGGTTACGACGGGGTGGAATTGCGAACACTCGGGTCGGGCTCCAGTGACCTGGCGTGTGAGCCGGCCCTGACACAGACCACCAAGATCCACGACTTGTTCAAAGCCGTCGGCGTCGAGCCGGTCTGCCTGAGCACTTCGACGGCTCTGCACCACCGTAACAGCACCGCGGCCAAGGATGCCTGCTTCCAGATCAGCCGCGACCTCGACACGGCCGCCGAGATTGGCTGCCGATTTGTGCGGATCTTTGGCAACGAGGTCAGCCCGGGCGAGGCCCGTAACGCCGTGATCCAACGGATTGCCGAGCGCCTGGGACCGCTGGGAGACAAAGCCGGGCAGGTTGGTGTTCAACTGCTGCTGGAGAACGCCGGCAGTTTCTGCGGCGCCAAGGAGTGGTGGTGGCTGTTGAATCTGGTCAATCACCCGATGATCGGGTTGAGCTGGAACGTCGCCAACGCCGCGGCCATCGGCGAGCCGGCGGCGGTCTCCGTCCCGATGCTCCACAGCCGTATTGGCCTGGCCAAGGTCAAGGACCTGCACGTGGGTGAGGGTAGCGGCTACGTCCCGTTGGGCGAGGGCACGGTGGGCATTGAGCCATTCATCAAACGGCTGCTCGGCGTCGGTTACGACGGTTACGTGAGCGTGGAGTGGGATCGGCTGTGGCTGGCGAGCCTGACGCCCGCTGACCAATACCTGCCCGATGCCCAGCAGCGGCTCAAGGGTTGGCTGGAAACGATTACCGAGGCGGGCGAAAAAGGCCGCAAAGCCGCCGAAAAAGCCGCCCAGAAGAACGCGCCTAAGCCGACGCCTGCGCCCGAGCCGCCCGCCGAGCCCGCCGCCAAGGCCGGTTGACGCACAGATCGGCCCCTCGATCGTTGAACTTCTTTTCACCCCGCGCCGCCACCCGGCACTATTCACTGGTGCCAAACAGACGGTCGCCGGCATCGCCCAGGCCCGGCAGGATATAGCCGCGATCATCCAGTTGCCGGTCAATCGCAGCGGCGAAGATCGGCACGTCGGCAAACTCAGCGCCCACCCGCTCGATGCCCTCCGGTGAGGCAAGGATGCAGACGATCCGGATGTCCCGGCAGTTGCGGTCGCGCAACAGTTGCAGTGCCGCGACTACGCTGCCGCCGGTCGCCAGCATCGGATCGACCAGTAGCACCGGCCCCGCGGCCACGTTCCGGGGCAGCTTCTGGTAGTAGTGCACCGGGTTGAGGTTCTGCTCGTCGCGGAACAGGCCCACGTGCCCGGTCTGCGCTTCGGGCAGCAGACGGGTCATCCCCTCGGCCATCCCCAGGCCGGCGCGGAGGATCGGCACGATCGTCACCGGCCCGCGCAA
>JAZGCX010000140.1:0-8538 GCA_036477175.1 Phycisphaeraceae bacterium | reverse complement strand
TGTGACACGGTCACCCGATCATCGTAACCGCAACACCTCGCCGGTCACAGGTTCAAACTCGTCGGGGCGGCCGCAGTTGTCTATCATCGGCGACTTGCGGCGGTCCGAACGCGTCGGCCGCACCTCGTGATCAGAACGACGGGAGACGGGATGAATCGATCGGTCTCGGACATCGAGATTGAAGCGGTGGTTGGCTCGGAAGTTGGCCAGGTGGCGGCGCGGCCGGACCCGTCGCGCCTGGAACTCGGTGGGAAGCTGGCCGGGATGTCGTTGCCGCGGCAGGTGGTAGCGCTGGCGATCTGGCCGCTGCTCGAGCAGTTGATGAACGTGCTGGTCGGCACGGTCGATCTGGCGCTGGCGGGTCGGCTCGATCCACAATCGATTGCCGTCACGGCGACCGATGCGCTGGGCGTCAGCGGCTACGTCGGGTGGCTGATGGGCATGATCCACGCGTCCGTGGGCATCGGGTCCACCGCCCTGATCGCACGCGCCGTCGGTGCCAGCCACAAACGACTGGCCAACGCGGCCCTGGGCCAATCGCTGCTATTGGCGGTCGGCAGTGGCGTGATCGTCGGCTCGGTCGTGTATGCGGCGGCACCAGTCATCGGCTGGCTGGCGAATCTCGACGAACAGGCTTTGGCGATGTGCGTGCAGTATCTGAGGATCGTCGCCCTGGCCGCTCCCGCCAGCGCCATCCTGCTGGTTGCCAATGCCTGTCTGCGCGGCTCGGGCGACACCCGCAGTCCGTTTGTCGTCATGGTCGCGGTGAACGTGATCAACATCGCGGCGAGCGTGCTGTTCGTGTATGGCCCGGCGCCGATCGGCGGGCACGGCGTGGCGGGCATCGCCGCCGGGACGCTCGTGGCCTGGATCATCGGTGCCATCCTCATTATGGGCGTGCTGATCCGCGGCAACGGCATCGTGCGGCTGCGGCTGTTGCGATTGCGACCGCACCGGCACACGCTGCACCGGATCATGGGCGTGGGCGTGCCGAGCCTGGTCGAATCGGTCGGGGGGATGTGGCTGGGCAACTTCCTGGTGCTGATGATCGTCGGTAGTCTTGCGATCCCCGGCGCGATCGGGGCGCACATGATTGCGATCCGCGTCGAGTCGCTCAGTTTCCTGCCCGGTTTTGCCCTCGGGATCGCGGCGGCGACGCTGGTGGGTCAGTACCTGGGACTGGGCGACCCGCACCGCGCCCGCCAGGCGACACACCTGTGTTGGGCGATGGGGGTGGTGCTGATGGGGCTGCTGGGTGTGGCGTTTTATCTTGTGCCCCAGGCCTTTGTCCGTCTGATGACTGACGCCCCGCCGCTGATGGCGATGAGCCCGACGCTGATCCGGGTCTGCGGGCCGATCCAGGTGTTCTTTGCCACGCAACTGGTCCTGGCTGCGGCGATGCGTGGGGCCGGCGACACGCGCATGACCATGCTGATGACCGCGGGGTCGACCTTTCTCGTACGGCTGCCGGCGGTTTACCTGCTCGGTGTCGTGTTCGGATATGGCCTGACCGGCGTGTGGTTCGCGCTATGCGGCGAGCTGGTCTTGCGAGGCGTGCTGTTCGCCTGGCGTTTTCAGCACGGCGGTTGGGCAAAGGTACAGGTGTAAGCCAAGCCCGGGCGGACCCCGGCCGCGGACTATTCGCCTGCGCGGCTGGCCTCGATCTGGGCGGCGGCGACGGTCAGTGAATCGGTGGCGAGATGGGCGATGTGATTGATCTCGGCGGTGGCAGACGGTGACAGGTCAGGGAACGTGAACCCGATCAGGTGTTTGCGGTAGCCGAGCTTTTTCACCCAGACGACGCGGGCGCTGACCGACACAAGCACGTCCTGCCATTTGAGCGTCACGTCCATCCGATCATCGTCCTGAACCTTGATCCGCCCTTTGCAAACGACGCGCATGCCCGAAGCGGACAGGTCAACGACGTGGCCGAACTTTGTCCGGCCGTGACAGCACAACAGGTACTCACACCGCACGCGGCCGTGGCGGCGGGCGTTGCACGTTTCGGCTTCCGACGCCTTCATTTGCGTGGGATCGAGCGGCATAATCACCAGTGGTATCGACCATTGGAGCCGGCGGGATAATCAACGGCGGGCGTGTCATGGCCGGGGCGTCGCGTCACGTGCCCTGCTGCGTCATTGCGCCGCATGATTATCGGTCCGTCACGGTGCGCGGGCCATGGGGAAAAGGGCGCGACCCACCGCGAATTGCGGCGGTTGATTACACTGGCGCGCATGGAGTTGGCCCTACCCAATGGACGTGCCCTGACGCTCGATCGGCCGCGGATCATGGGGATTCTCAACGTCACGCCGGACAGCTTCTCCGACGGCGGGCTGTACGAGCGGCAGGAAGCGGCGGTGGCGAGCGGGCTTTCGATGGCAGCCGAGGGAGCGGACATCATCGATGTCGGCGGCGAATCGACGCGGCCCGGTGCGCAACCGGTTGGTGCCGACGAACAAACGCACCGCATCCTGGGTGTGATCCGCCAACTGCATCGAGAACTGGACCGGCTTAGCAGCGACGCGGTGATCTGTGTGGATACCACGCTGGCCGAGGTGGCGCGTGCGGCGCTCGACGCGGGGGCGGCGATGCTCAACGACGTGTCGGCCGGACGCGACCCCCGCAATGTTGCCGAAGGCGCCGACGCGATGTTTACCCTTGCGGCCGAGCGCGGCGTCCCGATCGTGTTGATGCACATGCAGAACACGCCTGCGACGATGCAGCAGCACCCGAGGTACGACGACGTGGTGGCCGAGGTCGAGGCGTTCCTGCTTGAGCGCGGCGAGGCGGCGATGGCGGCGGGCGTGCGGCGCGACCAGGTCGTGATCGACCCGGGCATCGGCTTTGGCAAGACCCAGCAGCACAACTGTGAGCTGCTGGCCCAGCTCGGTCGGTTCGTGGCCACCGGCTATCCGGTGCTGTTGGGCGCCAGCCGCAAGCGGTTCATGCGGGCGATCTGTGGGGCGGATATCGACGGGTGGGACGAGGCGGCGTTGGCGTCGCTTTCGGGCGGCACCTGTGCGACGACGGCCCAGGGCGTGGCGGCGGGCGTGGCGATCTTTCGGGTCCACGACGTGCGGGCGAACCGAGCGGCAGCAGACCTGGCTTGGGCGGTCAAGCAGCACCCGCGGCGGTAGTTCCGGTGGCGGCAAGGGCAGGGGCCGGCGAGACGCGCCTCGGGCTGAGCCGCGCCAAAGTGGTGCTGCCGTCAAGGGTTAGGTTAGTTCCACCGGGCGCACCGTCGCCACGGGTATACGGCAGCATAAAAAGCGGCGGCATTATCGGACAAAGAACCAGTAAAAAATGCGTAACTTTTTGCCATTTGGGGGTTAACCGAGTTGACGGTCGCGGGTAAGATTCCTCAAGCTGCGGAACAGCAATGGGCGATATCTAGTAGTGTAGGCAACCTACCAGCCACAACTGCCGCCCCAGGCTGGCACCGCAGGGACCTGAAATCGGGCGGCACGTCCGAGAACTGAACAGGGGCGTTGAGGAGTGCCGTTATGAGCGACATCGCTCCAATCGGACGGCCCGGTGCCCCGGCCCCGGGTCAGCTCAGCCGATTGAGCCGGCTGGGTACGATTGCGACGCCGCCGCGTGGCGGGGACACGGTTGAGCTGTCAACGACCGCGCAGGTGCTGAGCAAGCTGGCCGAGCTGCCCGGTGTCCGCCAGGATCTGGTTGAGCGAGTCCGTGCCGAGATCGCCAACGGCACCTACGATACACCCGACAAGATCGACGCGCTGCTGGATCGCTTGGCCAAAGACCTGGTCTAACCGGCGCGCTGATCACCCATCGTAATCGTTTCAACCGTCGCATCGTGGTGCGGCGGTTTTTCTTGGGGCGCTCCGCGCCAACACACGCTTCACCGCCGCGATGCAGCTATGGCAACTCGACTTCGACGTCGTCGCCGTTAACGCGCACAGGATAGTTGACAACATTCGCGCCGGCGGGTGGAGTGGTCGCTTCGCCGGTCACGACGTTGAAGCGGGCGCCGTGCCAGGGACACTCCACCACCTGCCCGTCGAGGGTCCCTTCACTGAGCGGCCCGCCCTGGTGGGTGCAGGTGTCGTCGATGGCGTAGAACGCCCCGCCAACATTGAATAGCGCAATGCGCTTGCCCTCGGCCTCAACGCACAGACCGGATTGATCGGCGATCTGCGAAACCTTGGCAACCCTGACGGATTTGGACATGGGTCACCTCCACATAAGATAGATCGGTCGGGACGTGATGCACGGAGCCTTGGTGAAATGATGACCAGTGCGGGTCGCGCGTCAAGTCGTGCCGCCGAACAACGTTTTCCGGATCGTGCAAGGGGACGTAGAATCAGCGCCAGCGACACGCGGACCGCGAACCAGGAGACCGCAACGATGAGCATGAAAGTGATCGCGGACCTGTGCGTGGTGCCGATCGGCGTGGGGGTTTCCACCTCGCCCTACGTCGCCGCCTGTCAGCGCGTGTTGACCGAGGCGGGCCTGAAGATTCACCTGCACGCTTACGGCACCAACATTGAGGGCGAATGGGACCGGGTTTTTGCCGCCATCAAGCGGTGCCACGAGGTGGTTCACGAGATGGGCGTGCCGCGGGTCTCGACGACCCTCAAGTTCGGCACCCGCACCGACCGGGCCCAGACCATGCAGGAGAAGGTCCAAAGCGTCCAGCAGAAGCTGTGAGGCAGCCTGATCCACAAGCGTGGTTAATTCCCGCCCTCTCAGCCACTTTCGCCGCCCACCGGGCCCCGGGCCAGCCGGGCCGTGGGTGCTGCGGGGGACCGGCCGTGCCAGGGGGGGGGCGTCCGGGCAGAATTGAGTCGCTTCTGTCGATCCTGGCCTGCCCCCGGTGCAAAGATCGCCGGCTCAACGTACACTCATACCGACGCCCCCGGTGGGCTGGGAGCGACCACGCCGCTACTTTTCAAGGAGGACTCATCACATGACTGAGCAGAGCAACGAGATCACGGTGATCGCATCCGACACCAAGATCAAGGGCGAGATGAGCTTCGATCGTGCCGCCCGCATCAATGGACAGTTCGAGGGCAAGATCACCGCGAAAGGTGAGCTGCAGATCGCCCCCAGCGCCAAGTGCAAGGCGGACGTGCAAGCCGCCAGCCTTATCGTGGACGGCTCCATCGAGGGCAACATCCGCGCCAGTCAGCGGGTGCAAGTGAACGCCAAGGGTCGCGTCAAGGGCGACATCGTGGCCGAGAAGCTGGTCGCCGCCGAAGGCGCGTCGGTGTTCGGCCATGTGGCGGTCGGCCCCGACGCGATGAAGGCCGAGGCCCGCCCTGTGGTACAGGAGAAGGTTCAGGTCCCGCCACTGAAGCAGACACTCGCACCCGCCAGGAAGTAGCCCTGAGGCTTGGGGCTTGAGGTTTGAGGCATGAGACTCGACACAAGGGGCCGTTGCGCCCCACCTCAAGCCTTAAGCCTGATTCCCCCATGGCCAAGCACAGTGGCCCATATACAGTCCAGTGTTACCACTGCCGCCACCGTTTCGAGGTCGCCGGCCGGGCACAATCCACCTCTTGCCCCGGATGCTACAAACCCGTCATCGTTGGCAACGTTGTCGTGGACAAGCTCAAACCGGTGAGGGAAGTCCGCACCTGCGGCAAGGTCACGGTCCGCAGACGCGGCCGCATTATCGCCGACCTGATCGAGGCGCACGTCGGCGTCGAGTGCCTCGGCACCATCGACGTTAAAAAAGTGATCGCCGGTCCGATCGTCATCGGTCCCAAAGCGAAGTGGAAAGGTGATTGCCACGCGTGTTCACTGGTAATCAAACCGGGCGCCCAAATCGCCGGCGGGCATTTCGTCGTCCCCGATAACGAGCTTGGTCTGGCCGACCTGCTCAAACACAACAAGCGATAACGCTTGTCCCTTGCCCACTGCTCACTGCCCCCCATCGGCTCACGGCTATCCGCTGCGTTTGACGATCACCGCGGTCAGGTCGTCGAGTTGGGGCGCAGCGCCGGCAAAGCGCCGCAACTCACCGATCAGAGCGTCGAGGATTTGCTGGGCGGAGCGGTCGGCGTTCTGTTTGATCACTTCACCGACGCGTTCTTTACCGAACTGTTCACCCTCGGCGTTTTGATACTCATAGATGCCGTCGGTCAGAAGCGCATGCACGTCGCCGGCGTCGAACACGATCGGTTCCGGCCGGTCCAGCGGCGGGTCGGCGAGCACGCCCATCGGCAACGTCGAGGCGCTTCGCCATTCGCAATCACCTGTGCCGGCGTGCAGGTGCAGCAACGGGCCCTGGCCGGCCGCGTGGTACGTCAGCGTGTGCCGCAACGCGTCGAGCCGACCGACAAACGCGGTGACGAACCGGTTGCCCGCGAGGTCGGCGTTGAGCTGGTTGTTCACGTGCGCCAGCAGGTCGTCGAGCCCGGCGTCGAGCCGAACGCCCAGACGGATCATGGCCCGCACCTGCGTGACCGACAGCGCCGGGCCGATGCCGTGCCCCGTCGCGTCGGCCAGGAGGATCAGCAGGCCCGCCACCGGTTCACCGTTGCGCTCGGACGCGGCGATCGGGATCAGGTCGTAGATGTCGCCGCCGGTCTGCTCCGCCGGTTGGCTGAACGCCGCCAGGTCGTAGTTGCGCACCTGGGGCAGGTGTTTGGGCAGCACGTCCAACTGGATCTGCCGCGCCAGTTGCAGGTCGCGCTCGAGCTTCAGCTTGACCATCCGCTCGTCCATCAGCCGGGCACGCTGGACGGCGACGGCGGCCTGGGCGGCGATCCCCGCGGCGATCTGCTCGTCCGCCTCGTCGAAGCAGCCCTTGGTCGGGTTCAATAGTTGCAGCACGCCCACGAGCTGGTCCTCCAGCCCGATCAACGGCACCGCGATCAAACAACACGTGTGGTAGCCGGTCCTGTGATCCACTTCCGGATTGAACCGCGGGTCGTCGTAGCAGTCCGGCACGTTGATGATCTTGCGGGTACACGCGCATTCGCCGGCGATGCCCTTGTCGATGCTGAATCGCAACTCGTCCAGGTTGGTGCCGATCTTGATGAATAGTTCCTTTGTTTCCGGGTCAAAGAGAAAAACCGAGGCACGGTCGGCGCCGAGGACCTCGCGGCCGGCGTTGATGATCTGTTCCAGCAGGTCGGTCAGGTCGCTCGGGGCCGCCAACTGCCTCGCCACCTCGAGCAGACGCAGCAGCGACGCGCGATCAGAAGGGCCTTGCATCGGCATGATCGGTCAGTATGGCCGGAACATTGGCGAAGGTCAATGGTTGCCGGCACCGGCCGTGCGCGATTCAAGGTCGATCCGGTAACATGTCGAATTACCCGAAACCGCGGGTGGCAGCGCCCACGCAGGGAGCCGATCATTGGCCGATAATCACACCTCCGACACCACCCGGTCGTCGCCTCTTACGCCGCTTGCGCGGCTCGATGCCTGGATGGCCGACCACCCCTGGCACCCGCGGATCATCCCCTTTGTCGTCTATCTCAGCTTCCTCGCCCTGATCCTGCCGGCACGAGACTGGCACCCGTTGACCTATCCGCTGCTGTACAGTCTGCAATGTGGCCTGGTGCTCTACCTGCTGTGGCGATACCGCAGGCTGCTGCCGGAATTGACGCTGAGCTTTCACTGGCTGGCCGTGCCCGTCGGCGTCGGTGTGTGTGTCGCGTGGGTCGTCATAGGCAAATGGATGGTCAGCCTGGCGCCCAATGACTTAGGCGATCCCGGTTACGACTTCTTCGAAAAAATGAACCCCACGCTGGCGTGGACTTCTGTGAGCCTGCGATTGCTGGGCATGTCGATCGTCGTGCCGATGTTCGAGGAGCTGTTCATCCGCAGCCTGTGCCTGCGAAGCTTCCACCGCTTCCGCCGCACCGGCGTGGGCGTGCTGCACCTGCTGATGGATTTGCCGCTGCTCGGCGAGTGGCTGATCCACACCAACTGGGGCAAACGTGCCGGCCGGCACCCGCCGGTGTTCGGCCCGGTGTTCGAAAAAACGCCACTGGGCGCGCTGAGCCTGTTCGGCGTCGCCGCCTCCACGTTTGTGTTCATGATGAGCCACGCCAACCGCGACAAGCCCGCGGCGATCGTCTGCGGCGTCGCCTACTGCCTGCTGCTGTGGGCGACGCGCAAAAAAGGCCTGGGACCGGTCATCTGGGCCCACGGCATCACCAACGCCCTGTTGTGGGTCTACACGCTCGCCTATGCCGACTGGCGGTTTTTATGAGGCTTGTGCGTTAAGGCCTGAGGCTTGGGGCTTGAGACTTGAGCAAATGAACAGCCCCGACCGCAAGGTCGGGGTTATGGGAAACAACTGTTGCGTTGCATTCGTCGGCCCGGTGTTGCTACCGGATCAGATCGCCGTCGTTGTCGTCGGGGTCCATGGTCCCGGGGGCAAACCGCACCGTCGAGCCGGCCGGGAAGTACAAGGCGGTCTTGCGCGATTCTTCGTCGCTCATCGTCCGGCCGTGCCCGTCATAGAAGACGGCGTTGAGTTGCTCGTTGCTGTGCCGATAGGCGAACCGCCGGGAGAGTGCCTTCTTTCTTGGGTCAATGTTAGGTGGCCTGCCTATT
>JAZGCX010000014.1:0-3304 GCA_036477175.1 Phycisphaeraceae bacterium | reverse complement strand
TGGCGGGCAAGTCTGGCGGGCAAGTCTTATACCACTATCCTACACAGAAACCTAACGTATTACAAGCCTTTTTATTCCCGCCCAGGCCCGGCTGCGTCAGGCATTCCAGGCGGCCCGCCGGAACCCGCAACTCGACACACCACCGCCCACAACGGTCGTGAATCCCGCTTGTGTGGTCACGACGCGCCACACTTGCAAGACCGGTCAAACCCCACCGTGAAGAACGATGGCGGTGGCTTAAACGGAGAGGGTGGGATTCGAACCCACGGTGACGCAGAACGCCACACCGGTTTTCGAGACCGGCACCTTAAACCGCTCGGACACCTCTCCTGTCTGTGTTGATTTTATCGTCACGGCCCGGCCAAGGCATGTCAAATATTCGACTGTTTGCCGCCCCGGTTGCGATCCGCCGGGGTCCAGTTGCCGGCCTCTTGACCAATGGTGAGCGGTGGTTGCGGGTGCTGCGGTTTGCTTTGCCTGCGTGGTATAACCTTGGCAATGGTCGAGTTGGTGATAGATTGGCCGAGTCTCGGCGGCGTCGTGGTGCTGGGGTTGATCGCCGGCGTCCTGGGCGGGCTGCTGGGCGTCGGCGGCAGCATCATCATGATCCCGGGCCTGACGCTGCTATTGGCTCGGCACCAGCACCTGTACCAGGCGGCGGCGATGATCGCGAACGTGGCGGTGTCGGTGCCCGCGGCCAATCGGCACTGGCGAGCCGGGGCGATGACGCCGCGGGTGCTTGCATGGATGATGCCGGCCGCGCTGGTGTTCGTGCTGGTCGGGGTGTGGGTGAGCAACCTGCCGGTCTTCGAAGGGGCGGACGGCGGGGTGTGGTTGGGGCGCGTGCTGGCGGTCTTCCTCGTTTACGTAATCGCGGTGAACGCGCGAAAGATGTTTGTGACGCAACCGGTCGATGACGGGACCAACGTGCTGATTCGGCCGACCCGGGCGTCACTGGTCGGCGTGGTGATGGGCACGGTTGCCGGGCTGCTCGGTGTTGGCGGTGGGGCGGTGGCAGTGCCGTTACAGCAGGTTCTGCTGAAGCTGCCGCTTCGGTCGTGCATCGCCAACAGCTCGGCCATCATCTGCGGCAGCGCGGCCCTGGGCGCGATTTATAAGAACGCCACGCTCGGTGGGCACGGCTACGCATGGCGCCACAGCCTGGTCCTGGCGTTGATCCTGGCGCCCACCTGCGTCCTGGGCGGTCATCTTGGGGCGGCGCTGACGCACCAACTGCCGATCCGGCAGGTGCGGCTGGCGTTTGTCCTCCTGATGATCGTCGCGGCAGTGAAAATGGCCGCCATCCCGTGGGAGATTCTGACCGGATAATGCCGATTCATGTGGCGTCACCGTCATTAGGGACCTGATCTGACCGTGTCCGAGCTAAGATGGAGATCCTCCGGCACGCTGATTGCGTAATACCCCTGCACGGGATTCGCTACCTGCGAGGGAGTGTCAAACCATGACGCGCTTCGTCAACAACGTGAAAACCGCGATTCTTCTCGGCGGATTGTTCGGCCTGATCCTGGCGGTCAGCTCGATCTGGGGACCGCGCGCCTTGATCGTCGGTTTCCTCTTCGGCGGCATGATAAACATGGTCGCCTACTTCTACAGCGACAAGATCGCCCTGGCGTCGATGCGGGGCCAGTTGGTGGACGCCAGGACTGCCCCCGACCTGGTGCACATGGTCGAGCGGCTGGCGCGCAACGCCGGCCTGCCCATGCCACGCGTCTACATCTGCCCGCAGCAGGCGCCCAACGCCTTTGCCACCGGTCGCAACCCGAGCAAAGCGGCCGTGGCGGTGACCCGCGGCGCGCTGCAACTACTGACCTACGATGAACTGGAAGGCGTCATGGCGCACGAGCTGGCACACGTGAAGAACCGCGACACGTTGATCAGTTGCGTTGCCGCGACCATTGCCGGCGCGCTCAGTTCGCTGGCGTGGATGATGATGTGGTTCGGTGGCGGCCGCAGTCGTGACGGCGGCAATCCTCTGATGGCGCTACTGTTGATTATTTTCGCACCGATAGCCGCGATGCTGATTCAGATGGCGATCAGCCGCAGCCGCGAGTTCGTCGCCGACGCCGACGGCGCGCACATCGCCGGCACGCCGTTTGGCCTGATGGGTGCGTTGCAGAAGCTCGACGCGACCGCCCGGCGGGTCCCGCTGGCCCACGAGAACCCGGCGCAGAACCACATGTTCATCGTGCAGCCGCTGACCGGCCGGGGGCTCAGCAAGCTCTTTTCAACCCACCCGGCCACCGCAGAGCGCGTTCGACGGCTGCGCGAGTTGGGGTAGTCAAACGCGAGTTCTTGGTAGCCGCGACCTAACAGGTCGTGGTCCTGCGAGCTTCCGCCCGCAGCTAAAAACAGCACCAACGCGCGAGTTTTAAGTAGAATCCGTGTCGCCCGGGCATTTCGACACCGCTTCGGTGAAGGCCGCTCCGCGGTGCTCGTAGTTTGAAAACTGGTCCAGCGACGCGCAACCCGGTGACAGCAGCACCACGTCGCCTTGCTGCGTACGGCCGGTGATTTGTTTTATGGCCCGCTCCAACGTTCCACATCGAATAATCCCGGCCCGGCCGGCCGAGGCTTCGGCCGCGTCGGCAATCGCGTCGCCGGTGGTGCCGATCGTGTAGATCACGCGGCAGTGCTGAGAGGCTAAGCCGGCAAGCGGCTTGAGATCGCTACCCTTGTCGTACCCGCCGAGGATGATGTGAACGGTGCCGGCATCAAAGCTGCGCAGCGCAAGGATGGCGGCATCAGGTGTGGTGGACTTGGAGTCATTGAAGTAGCGTACGCCGTGGTGTTCGCAGACGAATTGCAACCGATGCGGCAGGCCGGCAAAGTCGCCCAGACTATGCAGAAGGTTGATGCCGCCTATTGCGGCGGCTTCGGCGAAGGTAATCGCGCACATGGCATTGAACCGGTTGTGTTGTCCGGGTAAGGCCAGATCAATTTGGCGGTCCATCTCTTTGACGGCATGGCGTTCCACGCCGGGGTTCGTCGGCCAGTGGGCGACGGTTTGGCCGAGGATCGCCCGGTCGCCTGCGGATTGATGCTTGAGAATGACCTGTTTGGCTGTGGTGTAATCTTCGATCCGGCCGTGCCAGTCGAGATGATTGGGTGCGAAGTTGGTCACGACGGCGGTGCCGGGTGACCAGGCGTCCTGGTCAAGGCTGTCGAGCATGAAGCTGGAAAGTTCCAGCACGATCCAGTGGTCGTTTTGGATCGCGTGGAGTTTGTCAAGCAATGATCCGCCGATGTTGCCGCCGACGTGGACGCGGTCCGGGCCGACGGCTTG
>JAZGCX010000139.1:0-11663 GCA_036477175.1 Phycisphaeraceae bacterium | reverse complement strand
TGGATGTTCATCGCCCCACTTCATGAAAGTGCGGATGGCGGTGGGCGCGGTGTAGAAGACCGTGATCTTGTGTCGCGCGACGATGTCCCAGAACCGGTCGAACCCGGGGTGGTTCGGCGCGCCCTCGTACATGAAGGTGGGCACGCGGGTGGGCAGGATGCCGTACACGATGTAGCTGTGCCCGGTGACCCAGCCGATGTCGGCCGTGCACCAAAACAACTCGTCAGGGTCTTGGTCGTGCAGATCGAATACGTACTTGCTGGAGAGGTACGTGTAGACCATGTACCCGCCGGTGGTGTGCATGATGCCCTTGGGCTTGCCGGTGGTGCCGGAGGTGTAGAGGATGTACAGAAGGTCTTCGCTGGCCATCTGTTCGCAGGGGCACTGGTCTGAGGCGTCCTGCATCAGGTCGTGCCACCAGTGGTCGCGGCCGTCGGTCATTGTGATGTCGCTGTCGCAGCGTTTGAGGACGACGACCGATTTGATCAGGTCGGTGATCGTCAGGGCCTCATCGACGGTGTCCTTGAGCGGCACGATCTTGCCGCGGCGCCACCCGCCGTCGGCGGTGATGAGGATCTTGCTCCTGGCGTCCTCGACGCGGTCCTTAATGGCGGCGGCGCTGAAACCGCCGAAGATGACCGAGTGCGGCGCACCGATGCGGGCGCAGGCGAGCATCGCGATGGGCAACTCGGGCACCATCGGCATGTAGATCGTAACCACGTCGCCCTTCTTGACGCCCAGTCCTTTGAGCACGTTGGCAAACTTGCCGACCTCGCGCAGCAGGTCGTTGTAGGTCAACTTGCGAATCTGGGGCGCACCATCGGGCATCGGCTCGCCTTCCCACACGATCGCCACCTTCTCGCCCAAGCCATCCTTCACCTGCCGATCAATGCAGTTGTAGCTCAGGTTCGTCTTGCCCCCGACAAACCACTTCGCATCGGGCAGGTTCCACTCCAACACCCGGTCCCACTTCTTGAACCAGTGCAGTTCGCCGGCCGCCTCGCCCCAGAACTTGTCCGGGTTCTTGATCGATTCGGCATACATCTGCTCATACTGCTCGAACGATTGAATGTGGGCGCCGGAGCTGAAGCTCGACGACGGGGGGAACTTGCGGGTTTCCTGGAGGACCGATTGGACCGTGCCCGGCGCCTGTGTCATTAAAAGACTCCTTTGCGGCTGTGATTGGTCGGCAGATGACCTGGTGTATCGATTCGAGCATGTCCGGCCGGGCGCCAATGGTAGCGCAGCCGCTCCCACCGAGGTGACTAGCTTATCGGTTGGGGTTGGGGCGGGCAAGGGGGTTCGAGGTTCGGGTGTAGGGCGACGGGTTTTTTTCGTGGAGCGGTTGAATCGGAGTCTGTCGTAGCGAAAAACCGATACCCCCAGTCAATCTTCCGGCCGGTCGCCCGCCGGGGCCATCTTCACCAGCTTCGGATCGAAACGTGCGATCGGTTCGGTCAGGTCGCGCTGCTGGCTCATGACCGTGTCAATGTCCTTATAAACAAAAGGCACCTCGTCGAGCCCGGCGCTCAGCAGGATAACGCCGCGGTCTTTCAGCAGCTTTTCGACTTGAGGCCAGCGGTAGGTCTGCTTGGCCTTCTTGCGTGACATGACACGTCCGGCACCGTGGGCGGCCGAGTGCATCGACGCGGCCGACCCCTTGCCACGCGCGACGTAACACGGCGTCGCCATCGAACCGGGGATGATGCCGAGCACGCCCTGGCCGGCCGGCGTGGCGCCCTTGCGGTGCACGATCACGTCTTTGGTTTCGCCGCCGATCCGGTGCGTTTCCTGCCACGCGAAGTTGTGGTGGTTTTCGATGTCGGCCAAAACCTGCGCGCCGAGGTGACGCGCGATGTGATGGTGGATCATCGCATGGTTGGCCGCGGCGTACTTGCCCATCAGTTGCATCGCCGCCCAGTATTCCTGGCCGTCGTGTGTGGTCATGTCGAGCCACGCCAGATATCGCAGGTGTCGGGGCAGGTTGGGGTGCAGGTGCATCGCGAGCCTGGAGTAGTGCGAGCAGACATTGGCGCCGGTGCCGCGGCTGCCGCTGTGTGACAGCAGCGCCAGGTAGGTGCCTGCCTGCAGTCCGAGGTCGTCTTGTTCCAGCGTCAGGATGCCGAACTCGACAAAGTGATTGCCCGACCCGGAGGTGCCGAGCTGCGCGTGGGCCTTGTCTTTCATCTGGCGGGTGATCGGTGAGACGTTCCAGTCCTCGTCGAGCACGGCGTGTTCGCGGCGTTTGCCCTTAAAGTGCGACCCGATGCCGAACCGCGTTTCGCGCTCAATGGCGTGAATGAGCCGATCGGTCTGCGACTGTAGCGCCTCGGGCGGCAGGTCCAGCACCGTCATTTTCATGCGGCAGGCGATATCGACGCCCACGGCGTAGGGGATCACCGCGCCGTCGGTCGCCAGCACGCCGCCGATAGGCAGGCCATACCCGACGTGCGCATCGGGCATCAGCGCCCCGGCGACGGACACCGGCAGTTGACAGGCGTTGTGCATCTGCTCGATCGATTGGGCATCGAGGTCGCGGCCCCATTGTCGCCACGGGACCGGTTCACTGCGGGGCTCATCCTGCGGGGCGGTGGCCGCCGCGGCACATCGGTACTGCGACATCTTGGTGGCCAGTTCGCCAAAGCGCCCGTGGTTGCGGTAGTCGTCGGGGTTCTGGGCCAGGTCACGGAGCAATCGGCGGACCTCGAGCTGGCCCATCCCGGCCTTGCGCGCATCGGCCGTGAGCCACTTGGCCATCTTGGCCAGGGGCGCCGGAATCCCGAGTTTTTCGAGCTGCCGCGCTTTCATGTCCACATTCTAGGGCATCGGGTCGCGCTGACGTACAATCACTGCGATGCCGCTGCTGATCGACTGTTACAACGTGTTGCACACGACGATGCCGCCGCGGTTGGCGGGGCTGGACGAGGCGGGGCTGTGTCGTGCGTTATCGCGCAGTGTGTTTGCGAATCAAAACGCGACTGTCGTGTGTGACGGTCGTGTCAAGCCGCATGGGCTCGACCAATCGCCGGTGGATGGGGTTGACCTGGTCTATTCCGGGCCAAGGCGGAGCGCGGATGACGTGATTGTCGAAATGATCGGTACGAACACGGCCCCACGTCGGCTGATCGTGGTCAGCAATGACCGTCAGATTCGCAAGGCGGCGCGTCGCCGTCGGGCGCAGGTGTTGAGTTGCGAGCGGTTCATTGGCGCGTTGGCGACGCCCGCAGACGGTGGTGCGCCGGCCGGTCAGTCGTCCGCCAAACCGGGCGGCACGCTCGGGCCGGATGAGGTGGACGGCTGGCTGGAGGCGTTTGGCCTCGAGGGCGACGACGCGATCGAACCCCACCGCGACTGGTGGGACTGGTGACAATCGCTGGGGGGGCGGCGGCCCGGTCCGACCCGCCTTCGGCGGATTGCGGTGCCTGACGCAGCCGCCATACTTGACGGATGGGCCATTCGGGTTTGAAATCACATTGATTTGAGTGCCCCAAAGATGACACGAGCCGCCATGCCCAAGAAAAAGGCCGCTGCCGCCAAGCCGCAGGATCAGCCGTTCTATCACCGCGCGGTGCTCAAGATCAGTGGCCAGGCGTTCTGCAAAGCGGATGGCCCCGGGATCGACGGGCAGGAGTTGGCGTTGATCGCGCGCGAGATCGCCGCGGCCCGGCAGGTGGGCACCCAGTTGGCCGTGGTGGTCGGCGGGGGGAACATGATCCGCGGCGGGACGCTGGCCCAGGCCGGTCAGATCGACAAGGCCACCGCCGACTACATGGGCATGCTCGCCACGGTGATCAACGGCCTGGCGCTCAAGGAGATGCTCGAGCGATTGGGCCAGCCGGCCCGGGTGCTCAGTGCCTTGAATCTGACCGCGGTGGCCGAGTCGTTTATCCGCGGCCGGGCGATCCGGCACCTGGAAAAGGGCCGCGTGGTCGTCTTTGTCGCCGGTACCGGCAACCCGTTCTTTACGACCGACACGGCGGCGGCGCTCCGGGCGACCGAAATCGGCGCCGAGGTCCTGCTCAAGGCGACCAAGGTGGACGGCATCTACGACAAGGACCCCAACCAACACCCCGACGCCACCCGGTATGACACGCTGACATTCAAGGAGGCGATCGACCGCCAGTTGGGCGTGATGGACCTGACCGCGTTCAGCATGTGCATGGAACAGAACATCCCGGTCGTGGTGTTCAACATGAAGACACCGGGCCACATCGCTGAGGTCGTCAGCGGCAAGCCGCACGGCACGAGGGTTGAATAAATTGCCGATTGCCGGTTGGTGCGGCAATGACAAGTCGCCGGCCGCAGTCACCTCAATCGGCAATTGGCAATGGGAATCGATGATGGACCTGGACGAAATCCTCTTGACGGCCGACGAGGCGATGCAGAAGGCGGCCGATTACCTCAAGCACGAGCTGCACGGGATACGGACGGGTCGGGCCTCGGCGGCGATGGTCGAGTACGTCAAGGTGGACTACTACGGGTCGCCGACGGACCTGAGGCAATTGGCGTTGATCAGCGTGCCCGAGCCGACGCAGATCGTGGTGAAGCCGTTCGACGCGTCGACCACGCAGACCATTGTCAAGGCGTTGCAGACGGCGGGGCTGGGACTGAACCCCACCTCCGACGGCAAGCAGATCCGGCTGAGCATCCCACCGCTGTCTGGTGATCGTCGCCAGCAGTTGAGTTCGACGGTCAAGCAGATGGGTGAACAGGCCAAAGTGGTGCTCCGCAACGCCCGCCGGGATGCGAACAAGCACATTGATCAACTGGCCAAGGATAAAACACAGCACATCAGCGAGGATGAGGTTGACGCGACCAAGCAGGAGGTGCAGGACCTGCTCAAGCGCTACGAGAAGCAGGTCGACGAGGCGGTGGCGGCCAAGGCGAAGGAGGTCCAGGAGGTCTAAATACCCGATCGCGATCCGTGTACACCAAAAACGATCGTCGCGGTGATTGTTTTCGGCCGCCGCAGGCCGTTTGGCGGCGGCCCGACAGGGCCGCGCTGGCGTCCGATCGAGCCACAGCCTACTGTTGGTCGCTCATCAGCCGATACACGAATCACGGTCTCCTATTTAGCCGATCGGTTCTCACGATGGTCGCGCTCAACGGCAGGTTACATCTTGTGTGTCTGGTGATGGCGTCGATGTTGCTGCCGCCGTACGCGGTCGCCGCTGACGACGAAGCCCGGGCGCCGGCCCAGCCGCCTGCTCAGCACAACGCGTTGGATCAGCCGCAGGCCCAAAAACTCGAAAAGGCTGTGCAGGTATTGATGGCCGAAGCGGCCCAACTCCAGGAAAACCAACCCAGGGTCAAGCCCCGGTTCGACCGACTGCACCCGGCCTTGGCGGGCTTGGGGCCCCGGATGGCGAGGCCCGTGCTTGACCGGATGGTCAAACCGTTCACCGGCGACGAATATGGCGATACGTACATCCGCTGGCACCTGATGGAACTGGTCAAGCGTGCGAGGTCGGCCGACCTGTCCGAGATAGGCAAGCCGTTGGTGACGCTGATGCAGGCGGTGCCGGTCCAGCGCATGAAAAAGCGTGACCCGACGATCATCGAAGGGTCGCAGGAGAACCACCGCCGCTACATGCGATTGAGGAATAAGACGAGGGCGACGGTGGGGTATCCGCCGTTTGAGCGTGTGGTCTACGGCCGCAAGGCGTTGGAGCATATGCCGCCGCAACGCCGCAAGGAAGCCGAAAGAATCGTTGCCGAAATGGAAAAGCTCCGCTCGACGTTTAAGCAGCGGCGGGACCCTGGCGTAGCCGCGTACAACAAACGGGTGGGGAATATCAGAAAGATGGTGCGGGAGTATCGCGGCGAGCTGGTTTACACGCTGGTCCGCACCGGTGACGCCAAGATGGCCCGGACCATGGTCGGCCAGATTGCCAAACTGGTTGCCAAGCGGCAGCGGGCTGCGCTGGACATGATTTCGTACTTCTACCTGGCGGTGTTTGACGGCCACCTGGACGGGTACGACGCCCGGACGCTGGGCGAGCTGAGTCGGCAGATTGAGGCGATCGCCAGGTCGGCCGACGAATATGTCGTGTACTACGACGGCAACGATCGGGTCCGGGACGCGATCGTCGCCAACGAGCGCAACTTCGCCGACTTCGTGTTTCACTTGATTCATCTGCTGCGTGACGCCGAGGCTTTGCGTCGCATGGAGGAAGCGAGCAATTCGATCGTGCACCCGTAATGTGCGGGCTTACCCGGTTGGCTTCAGATGAAGCGACGCCAAGGCTGTCGGGGTTTTGTTGTACGCTGCGTGGTGGCAGCGACGGTCGCCGCTGCGTGGTTGTCCCCTGCGTGGGCACAGGGTGGAACGCCCACCGCCAAGCAACTGACATTCAAGCAGGTCCGCCGGGCGATCGACCGTGGGATCGCGGCGCTTTATCGCATCGAGCCGCAGTACACCTTCCACGACCCGGGCCGGCTCTACGGGATCGGACGCAGCGGCAACGACACCTTGATCCAGGGGATCCGCCACGAGGTGGGCATCCACGCGGTGGCGTGCTGGGCGCTGTTGGCCTGCGGTGAAAGCTACCAAAACCCGGTGCTGGCGCGGCGGCTGAACTGGGTCTTGTCGATGGACCGGCCGTTTACCTTCGACCACGGCATGCGCGCGCAGATGCTCGCTGAACTGCCGTATGAGCGCTGGCAGCCGTGGGTCCGGCGTGAGGCGGTGTGGCTGAGCCGGGCGATCAGTGACCACGGTGGTTTCGCCGACCAATGGACCGGCGGCCCCAACAGCGGTTGGGGCGACCACGCCAACGGACAGTACGGCGTGTTGGGGCTTTGGGGCTGCCACCGCGCCGGGCTGACCATCGACAACGATGTCTGGAAGCGCATCGACCACTATTGGCGTCTGACACAGCAACGCACCGAGCCCGACCAGCCCGCCGGCTGGGCGATCGTGCCGTTCAACGTCGATGTGCCCAAGCGCGACAACCCGTTCTACGCCACCGTGTCAGGCCCGATGACCGCCGCCGGCGTCGCGTCCCTCACCCTCACCGAGCGGTTTCTCCGCGGTCGGAAGATGCTCGAGCCCAGCCCCGACCACGTCTCGCCCCAACTGCGCAAAGGGTTGGCCTGGCTCGAGCAAAACTTTTCGCTTGAAGATGAAGCCGCCCAAAAGGATTGGTACTTCTACATGTGGACCGTCCAGCGTGTGGGCCACGCCACCGGATATCGCACGTTCAACGGCATCGACTGGTTTGGCCAGGCCACCGCCCGCATGCTCAACAACCAGCGCAGCGACGGGTCGTGGACCGGGCCCAAGGGCGCGCTGGTGTCCAGCGGCTTTGCCATGCTCTACCTGGCCGAAGCCCGCAGCCCCCTGGCGATCGCCAAGCTCCGCCTCAAAGACGGCCCGGGGTGGCACAACCGGCCGCACGACCTGTGGAACTTCGCCGACTACATCAGCGACCAGTACGAGGTCTCCACCACCTGGCAAATCGTCGAGCCCAACCTGCCGGTCCGTGAGTTGATCGAGAGCCCGATCCTCTACCTGGCCACCGACCGGGACTTCGAGCTCGACGACAACGAGGTCAACAACCTGCGTGCCTACATCGACGCCGGCGGCCTGCTGCTGCTTAACCCCGACGGCAACCGCGGGTCAGCCGTCAAGGCCTTTGTTGACCTGGCCGCCAAACTCTTGCCCGGCCGTACGCTTGAACCGGTGGACAGGTCACACGAACTGTACCGCCTGCACCAGAAACTGGGGCCGGGCGTTCAGATGCGGGTGATTGGCAACGGCATCCGACCGCTGCTGATCCAGTTCGTGCGTGACATCGGCCGGGACTTGCAGGCCAACGACGCCGGCAGGTCCGACAGCTTTGCCGCGCTGTCAAACATTTATCTGTATACGACCGGCATGAACCCGCGCCGCGTGCGGCTCGATACCAATCACGTCGTTCAACGCAACGAGAACCCATCCCGGCGGCTCGCCATCGCGCGCGTCAAACACAGCGGTGCTTACGACCCCGAACCGATCGCACTCGCGCAGCTCAAGGCGATCCTGGCGAATGAACACGATGTGAATGCGTTGGTTCGCACCGTCGCGCCCGCACAGCTCGGCTCGCACAAGTTGGCGTTTCTGACCACGCTCGGTGACGGTGAGTTGAGTGATGACGATGCGGCTGCGATTCGCCGCTGGGTCGAAGCCGGCGGCACGCTGTGGGTGGATGCGGCCGGCGGCAGCATCGGCGCCAGCGGCCGCGCCCTTCAGATGGTGACGAAGATTATGCCCGGCGGCGTGATGACCCCGTTGGACCCCGCCTCGCCGATTATTAGTGGTCAGGGTCTCGCCGGCGGACACGACAACCGTCGCGTCCGCTACCGGCTGTTTGCGCTGCGCACCATGGGGCCGATCTATACCCCGAAGCTGCAGGTGATCGAGGTCGATGGTCGGCCGGGCATTATCTTCTCCAGCGAAGACGTGACCGCGGGCCTGGCCGGCCTCGACCACTGGGGTATCTTCGGCTACGCGCCACAGTCGGCGAGGAACCTGGTGGTCAACGGTGCGCTGCTCACCCTCGCCGAGAGTCCATGATAGCCGGCGATTCTGATCGCCGGGCACCCGTGCATCAGAATGCACGGCTAGGACACGAACAAAATGGCACGCGCACATAACAGCCGGCGATTCTGATCGCCGGGCACCGCCTGCGGTTCCTGCGTTTACTGCGTTTACTGCGTTTACTGCGGTTCCTGCCAGACCATCAATCAATCCGGCCAGGTGATCCGCAGCTTGTCTTTGGATTTGTCACGCTGGCGGCTCTGGCCCCGCTGCGGCGGGTCGTACTGCTCGTCTTCGCCGAGGGTGTCAGCCCGACCGTTCTGGATCGCTCGCTCCAGTCTCTGGGCAACCCATTGGTCCCGCTGCTGCTGATATTTTCGATCCTGAGCAGCCATCAGGCTGAACCGCAGCTTGTTTGGCAGTGAGAGCACGCCCTTCTGGCGCAGGGTCTTCTCGCCGTAGCGGCGGATGAAGTTGCCGACCAGTTCGCGCAACGCTTTGGCCTCGCTGATCGACCAGTGGGGGTCCCAGTGCTCATACACATAGATGATGGTGTTCACTTCGACCTGCTGATCGGGCACACCCGGCGGCAGGTGGACGCTCGGCCAGTGCTGCGGGTTTTGAAGCACGTTGGCAAGGAACAGGCTTCCGATGGCGTGGGCGGCACGGGTGTACTCGTCGTCATCGGTGTAGCGGTCCAACGCATATAGGCGGAGCATCATCGCCGCCCGCCGGGCCCGCGGGCTGGCGTGGTAGATCGCCGTCATGTCCGCGTAGAACTCCTGCAAGTGTCTAAACAGCATCCGGTAGTCGTCGTACAGCGTGATCACGTGCTGCATAGGCAGGAAGTTGGTGATGTAGTTGTGGCCCAGCTCGTGCCAGACGATGACCTCACCCACGTCCCCCAGCCGCAGCCCCTGGATCTCGGCCAATTTGCCGTCGGCCGGTTGCGCGTTGTTCACCAGGCTCGGCTTCCAGGTCACGATCACGATTAAGCGGACGATCTGGGTGTAAATCCGATTGCCGACAATCCGCTGCTCGGTTTCCGGCACCACTATTTGAAACCCCAACTCACCCGACGGCACGTAGTTGGCCTTGAACCGCCGGCCCCAGATCTCCGCGTCGAAGCTGACGTTGGATAAGCTGATCGTGCTCTTCCACCACCGCGGCTGGAACTGCTTGGCTGTTCTGCGGGCGTAGGCGATGTTTTGTCGTTGTTGCGGCGTCAGGTAGCGGAGGTGTCGGCGGATCGTCTTGGCCTGTTCGTTGACCAGGTCCCAGTCGCTTTGCAGGAACGCCTGGGAAAACGCTTCGTAGGCGTCGTGCGCCGCGGCGATCGCCGGGTCCTTCTCGTCGAGCGGCGCCTGTGGCTGATCGGTCGCTGGCGCTTCCGGCTGCGGCGGCGGTTGCGGTTCCGTGGCTTGGTCGGTCTCGGTCTGAGCGGGCGCCTTGCCGGCGTCGTCCGGAGCCTGGGCGATCGTTGAGGACGGCCTCATGGCCAAACCCATCCCCAGCGATACGATCAGGATGACCGCATCGGTCACACGACTGCGTTTCGTGATTGAACAGACGCTCAACGCCATGGAGACCTCCGTCAATCTACCCTGATATGCGACCGGCTCCCATTATACAGCATGGTCGCCGATTATCGAGCAGCCGTCCGAGCCACCGCGCCGCTGTTTGGGGCTACAATGCCCCGCCCAATGACGATCCTAAGCGACAGCCTGGCCAAGACCCTTGATATCGACGCCGTGATCGCCGGCGAAGCGCGCTTGACCCCCGGCCAGGCGCTGGGGCTGTATCACGAGGCGTCCCTGCACGACCTGGGCCGATGGTCCACCGCCATGGCCGACCGCGTTCACGGCGACACGATCCGCACCTACGTTATTGACCGTAACATTAACTACACCAACGTCTGCAGCGCGCACTGCACGTTTTGCGCCTTTCGGCGCGATTTGGACAGCGACGACGCCTACACCCTCAGCACCGAGCAGCTACACCACAAGGTCCGCGAACTGGTCGAGATCGGCGGGACACAGGTCCTGCTTCAAGGCGGCATGCACCCCGACCTGCCCATCGAGTTTTACGAAGACATGCTCCGCGGCCTCAAGGCCGAGTTCCCTTCGATCCACATCCACGGGTTCAGTCCGCCCGAGTTCGTCGAATTTGTGGCGGTGTTCAAGCTCGACGGCTTTGCGACCGCTGCGCCAACCCACAGCCACCAGTTGCCGTGGGATGGATGGTGTGCCAAGCTCGAAGCGATCATGCGCCGGCTGATGGACGCCGGGCTCGACTCGATCCCCGGCGGCGGCGGTGAAATCTTTGCCGAACCGGTCCGCAAACGCATCGGCCTGGGGAAAGCCACCACGCGGCAATGGCTCGAAGTCATGGCCGCCGGTCATCGCCTGGGCATGTTGACCAGCGCCACGATGATGTTCGGTCACATCGAGGGCATCGCCGACCGCATCGATCACATGGACCGTGTGCGCGCGGCGCAGGACCGGGCGATCGAAAACAATTGGCCGGGCCGGTATGTCAGCTTCATCGCCTGGCCGTTCCAACGGCAGAACACCCCGCTGGGTCGGCTGCCGGATTGGGACCTGGAAACGATTGAGCCGTTCCCGGGCGATGTGGTGGCCCAGGGCGGCGACCATCCGCTATTTGCCAGGCGCCTCCGCATGGCCGGGGCCACACAGTACCTGCGGACCCAGGCGGTCAGTCGGCTCTACCTCGACAACATCCCCTCGATCGGTTCGTCCTGGGTCACCATGGGCCCGAAGATCGGCCAGCTCGCCCTGTACTTCGGCGCGAACGACATGGGCAGCGTCATGATGGAAGAGAACGTCGTCAGCGCCGCTGGCACCACCTACTGCCTCACCGAACCGGTGTTGTGTCACCTGATCCGCACCGCCGGCTTCACCCCCGCCCAGCGCGACAACCGTTACAACATCCTCAAAGTGCACGACGGCACCGATTCGCCGGACCTGGAAGTGCAAGATTGGTCGCACCACCGGGTGGGGCGATTGCACATCGAAACCGCCAAACCCGCGCCCAGCGACGACGCGACTGCGTCTCTACCGGTTGTGTAGGGGTGTAAGGGTGGACCGTTGGCGCCAAGGTGTCGCCGGTTACATCGCCTAAA
>JAZGCX010000138.1:0-3618 GCA_036477175.1 Phycisphaeraceae bacterium | reverse complement strand
TTCCCACCACGGGCGGGCATTCTGCATCGGCGGGGATTCTAACCGCCTGACTTCCCGGTGGAATCCTCGCGGTCGGCGCGTCAGAACATGCCCAACTGCACCTTGGCGATCGGCGACATCATGTCCGGGTTCCACGGCGGGTCGAACACGATCTCTACGTCAACATCGGTCACCTCCGCCAGACGCGCTACCTGCGACCGCACCGCGAGCGGTATCTCCTGCGCCGCCGGGCACGCCGGCGACGTGAGCGTCATCGTGATGTTGACCTTGCCCCCATCGCTTATGTCAACGCCGTAAATCAGCCCCAACTCGTAGATGTTGGCCGGCAGCTCCGGGTCGTACACCTCATGCAGCGCGTCGATCACCTTGTCCTTCAGCGTCTTAGGTTCGTCGCTACGCTTGTCGTCGGCCTTATCGGCAGAGGGTGGCGGACCGGAAGATTGACCGCCCTGGTCATTGCCGTTGACCGTCAGTTTGGCCTTGGACATGATGTGCTACTCCGTAGAGATCGTTTGGCCGGGCTGTTGGAGAGCGGCTTTCATCGTGTGCCACGGCAGCGTCGCGCACTTGACGCGGATGGGGAACCGCTGGACGCCGGACAACGCCGCCAGCTTGCCCAACCGTTCCGCCACGGACTCGGGCTCCGCCTGGCCCGTCATCAGGTCGTGGAAGACGTCGAACAGTTGTTGCACCGCGGCGTCGTCCAGCCCCTTGATCTTCTCGGTCATCATGGACGCCGAGGCGGTGCAGATCGCGCAGGCGGTGCCGGTGAAGCTCGCGTCGCTGACCCGTCCGTCGGCCAGCTTCAGGTACACGCTAATCCGGTCGCCGCACAGCGGGTTATAGCCCTCGGCCTGGTGGTTCGTGCCGTTGAGTTCATGGAAGTTACGCGGCCGCTTGCTGTGGTCGAGAAGCAGTTCCTGGTAAAGCTCGTTGAGTTCACCAATCACCTGAACACCTCGACGACTTCTCGCAGGGCCTTGACTAGTGCGTCGATGTCATCCCGCGTGTTATACAGTGCCAGCGACGCTCGCGCCGTGGCGGGGATGCCGAACCGCTCCATGACGGGCTGTGCGCAGTGGTGGCCGGTGCGGATCGCCACGCCTTGGCCGTCAACAATGGTGCCGACGTCGTGCGGGTGGACCCCGTCCAGCACGAACGAGAACACCGCCGCCTTGTCGCGCGCCGTGCCGATCAACTTAAGGCCGGGTACGGCCGACAGCGCCTCGGTGCCGTAGGCCAGGAGGTCCTGCTCATGCGCCTCGATCCGATCGATCCCGATCCGCTGGACGTAGTCTATCGCCGCGCCCAACCCGATGACACCGGCGATGTTGGGTGTGCCGGCCTCGAACTTGAACGGCAGATCGTTGTAGATCGTCTTCTCGAACGAGACCGACTTGATCATGTCGCCGCCGCTCTGATAGGGGGCCATCGCGTCGAGCAGCTCGGCCCGGCCGTACAGCACACCGACGCCCGTCGGTCCAAACACCTTGTGACCGGAGAAGGCAAAGAAATCGCACCCCAGCGCCTGCACATCCACCTGGGTGTGCGGTGCTGCCTGCGCGCCATCGACCACGACCACCGCGCCGTGCGCGTGCGCCAGTTCGACGATGCGTTTGACCGGGTTGATCGTGCCCAGCGCGTTGGAGATGTGCACGACGGCCACCAGCTTGGTGCGTTTGCTCAGGAGCTTCTCAAACTCGTCGAGCAACAATTCGCCGCGGTCGTTGATCGGCGCCACGCGGAGCGTTGCGCCCGTCTGTTCGCACAGGATCTGCCACGGCACGATGTTCGAGTGGTGCTCCATGTGGGTGATGAGCACCTCGTCGCCGGGACGCAGTCGCGACCGGCCGTGCGATTGGGCTACGAGGTTGATCGCCTCGGTCGTGCCGCGGACGAAGATGACCTGGCGCGTCTCGGCGGCATTGATGAACCGGCGGACCTTGTCACGGGCCTGCTCATAGGCGGCGGTGGCCTTTTCGCTCAGCTCATGCAGCCCGCGGTGCACGTTCGCGTTGGTTTGTGTGTAGTAGGTATCCAGCGCATCGATCACGGACTGGGGCTTTTGGCTCGTTGCCGCGCTGTCGAGGTAGACCAGTGGCTTGTCGTGCACCATTCGGCCGAGAATCGGGAAGTCGCGGCGAACACGTTGCACGTCCAGCGGCTCGGGCTGGGCCTTGCCGCGATCGACACGGGTTGTGTCGGTGGCGGTCGTCATCGCAGCGCTTTGAGGTTTGTACTCTGGGCAAGACGTTCGCTCAACAGCGATTCGAGGTGCGCCCGGATCGGCTCAACCGTCATCCGCCCCAGGCTCTCGCCGGCAAACGCATGGACGAGCATAGCACGCGCCTCCGGCTCGCTGATGCCGCGGGTCTGCAGATAAAAGATCGCGTTCTCGTCGATCTGGCCGACCGTCGCACCGTGCGTGCACTTGACGTCGTCGGCATAGATTTCCAGTTGCGGCTGCGTGTTCGCCTGGGCGTCTTCGGACAGCAGCAGGTTCGTGTTGCTCTGCTTGGCATCGGTCTTCTGCGCGTCCTTGGCAACGACAATCCGTCCGGCGAAGACCGCCCGGGCGTGGTCGTCGAGGATGCCCTTGTAGAACTGGCGGCTGTCACAGTGCGGCTTGGCGTGCTCGACGTGCATGTGGTTGTCCACGTGCTGGCGGCCGTGCATCACGTACAGGCCGTTGAGCAGCGAGTGGCACCCCTCGCCGGCAAGCACGGGGTGCACGTTGTTGCGAACCAGCGCGCCGCCGAGCAGGACGGTGTGCGATGTGAAGTTGCTGTCGCGCCCCTGCTGAATCCGGAGGGTCGATACGTTGTAGGCCCGCTCACCCTCACGTTCGAGCAGGTAGTGGCTCACCATCGCGTTGTCCCCGACCACGATCTCCGTCACCGCGTTGGTGAAGTAAGGGTTCTTGGAATCGCCAAGCGACACGTAGTCTTCGATGACCGTCGCCTGGCTGTCGGCCTCCGTGACGATCAGGTTGCGCGGGTGCGTGACCGTCGCCCCGTCAACGGCGGTCGAAACGAACAGTAGATAAATCGGATCGTTCACAACCGTATTGCGCGGGACATACACGAATGCGCCGTCTTCAATAAATGCGGTGTTGAGCGCGGTGAAGGCGTCCTGCTCGTAGTCGGCGTACTTAGTCAGATGCGACTCGACCTGCGCGCGGTGTGTGTCGATCGCCATGCCGAGACCTGTGACCTCCACACCACGAGGCAGCGTGCTAATCGACGACAGATTGAGTTGGAACCGGCCATCCACAAAGACGAGCCGGGTGCCGGTGAGCCTGGGGATCGCAAATCGCTCGATGGCTGCGGCGTCGGGCGTGCGACCGTCCGGATCGGCGAGCCGGAACGGGGTCTTGGCGATCGGACTGGTGTTCGTGAACCGCCACAGCTCGTTCTTCGTGGTGGGAAAGCCCAATTGCTCGAACCGCATGATCGCCGTTTCGTGGATCGGGCGCAGCCACGGCGGGCGGCTGCCGTCGCGGTTGGACTGCAGCGCCGCAAAGTCGCTCAGGTACGTATCTTTCTCCTGTTCGGTGGCAGTTACCATCTGCTGGATGTCCCCATGTCAGGCATGAACGGCTTGGGTATCGGCAGCCTT
>JAZGCX010000137.1:0-6330 GCA_036477175.1 Phycisphaeraceae bacterium | reverse complement strand
GTCGCCCTGCGCCCAGCCGCCGGGCATCCCGAAGTTGGGCTGCAATGCAGTGCCGAAGTCGGCGAAGCTGACCATCCCGTCACCGTTGAAGTCGCCCTGCGCCCAGCCGCCGGCCAGGCCGACGTTGTCCCGAAGGTCCGTGAAGTCGGTGAAGTTGACCGTGCCGTTCAGATTGGCGTCGCCGAAGAGCGTGCCGAGGATGATCTGGACCAGATCATCCACATCGCCCTGATCGACCACGCCGTCGCCGTTGACCTCAAACGCCGGGTCGCCCAGGTTTTGCCATAGCATGTCGATGTCGGCCGCATCGATGTTGCCGTCGTTGGTGAAATCGCCCACCACCTGAGCCTGGGTGATCTCAAGCAGAATCGGCTCATCCGGTAGCAGCTCGGCGCTGGGCACATCGGCAAATGGCCCGGGGTCACGGATGCCGTCCGGCACGCCGGGCAGAATCAGGTTGCCGAAGGCGCCAAAGGTGGAATCGTCCGGGTTCAGGTTGAACGTGTTAAACGAGGCGAACGCATCGATCAGGTCCATGCCGTTGCCAATGACCTCGGCGAAAACGGTAAACCCGCCGTTCTGGTTGTCCAGGTTCGCCGAGTTGTCCGCGAGATTGAAGAACCACTGGTTGGTGGCGCTGTCGGGATCGCCGCCAAGCTTGGCCATCGCCAGCGTGCCGCGGACGTTCGACCGAAAAGGCAGGTTGTCAAACTCATTGAGCACCGTGGGGTTTGGCGTCAGTGAGTCACCGTCCAGGTCAACGGGGTCCTGCGCTATTGCCTTTTCCGCAAATGGGTCCGGTGCCGTGGGATTGGCAACGATGTTGGACAAGAACCCGCCGCCCTGCAGCACGAAGCCGGGCACCAGCCGGTGAAAGAAGCTGCCGTCGTACAAGCCGCCGTTGACATATTGAAGAAAGTTTGCGGTGGTCAGCGGCCGATCCGCATCGAACAGCCGAATGAACACATCGGTGTTGCCGCCGTCCGACAGGTTCATCGTCATCTTGACGATCGTGTCTGCCTGCGACGCCGGCGCCAGCACCGCACACAGCAGCACCGCACCGACCGCACACCAACGCCTCCAGTACGTCTCTGCCATGGGGTTTCTCCACTCTCCTTGAGGAACAGCCAATGTCATAATCTATCCGCATTTAACGGTTTAGGCAAGGGTTTGTGACGATTTGCCTCGGCAATTCAACCGAAACAACCGATAAAACCGCTCATTTATTCACAGATTGACACGCCTAATCACGGCCGGGCAAATAAAAGGACGCCCAGTTGAGCCGGGCTGTATTTCACAAAGGATGAGTCGCACATGGCCGCAGTCGCAGTCGAGGCCAGTGACCCGATCACATCAACTGTTGACCACCGCCGCAATCGCCTGGCACAGTCGGTCCATGTTTGCCTCGGTCATGCCCGCGACGTTGATCCGGCCGGTGCCGACGATGTAGATCGAATGTTCGTCACGCAGGGTTTGCACCTGGCTTTGGGTCAGGCCGGAAAACGAGAACATCCCGTGCTGCCTCGTGATGAACGACATGTCGGCCTTGACGCCCTTGCGGGTCAGCGTTTCGACGAACAGTTTTCTCATGCGGTTGATCCGGTCGCGCATCTGCTTGACCTCGTCCTCCCACTGTCGCCGCAAGCCCGGGTCGTTCAGGACTGTCGTCACGATGGCCGCACCGTGCGCCGGCGGGTTGGAATAGTTGGCACGGATACAGGCCTTGACCTGGCTGAGCACTTTCTGAGCCGACTCGGTTGAACCGGCAATGACGGTCAACGCGCCGACCCGTTCGTTGTAGAGCCCGAAGTTTTTCGAGAAACTGCTGCAGACAAACAGTTCACAGCCCGGCCGGCACAGCCGAAGCAGCCCGGCGGCATCGTCGCGGAATCCGGTGGCAAAACCCTGATACGCAAAGTCCACCAACGGAACCGCCTTCCGCTCGGCCAGCACCTCGGCAATCCGTTCCCACTGGTCGGGGCTCGGGTCGATGCCCGTCGGGTTGTGGCACCCGCCGTGCAACACCACCACGTCGCCGGCCCGAACCCGCCGCAGCGCCGCCAGCATCGCGTCGAACGCCAGGCCGTTGGTGGCGCCGTCGAAGTATGGATACGTCTTGATCGGCAGCCCGGTCGCCTGGAAAATACCCGGGTGATTCGGCCACGTCGGCTCACTGAGCCAGACCGTCACTTTACTGTGCATCTTCTTCAGGTAATCCGCCGCGACGCGCAGGGCGCCGGTCCCGCCGGGTGTGTGCGCCGTCACAGCCCGCCGATTGGCGATGATTTCGTGATCCGGGCCGAGCAACAGCGCTTGTACCACGACCGCGTAATCCGCGCTGCCCTGGATCGGCTTGTACGCCTTGGTCTGTTCCTGGTGCAGGATCCGCTTCTCCGCTTCCTTGACGCAAGCCAGGATCGGCGTCCTGCCGTGCGCATCCTGATACACCCCGACGCTGAGGTTGATCTTGTCGGGGTTGAGGTCGTTACAGAACGCTTCGGTCAGGCCCAGGATCGCGTCGGGCGGCGCCATGTCGATCGACTCAAACATCGCGGGTCCTTTCCGGGGAGCGACGTAGCCTAGCCACCCACCACCGACAATTCAAAGCGAGGGCGCTGCGGTTCGCTAGCCAACCCGCGCAACAGTATTCACCTTACGCCCGAATTACCCGGCTATCCGTGACAATGATCTGCACCGGTCGATCGTCTGCATCCGTCGGCAACGCTTCGATAAGTTGCGCTTCGTAACACAGCCCAATCGACACCGTCGATGAGTGGACGGCAAGGAAGCGGTCGAAGTATCCGCCGCTCTTCCCAAGCCGATCGCCCTGTTCGGTGAACGCCACGCCCGGAACAATGCACACGTCGATGGCGGCGTCATACCGGCGGCCGGTGGTCGGCTCGGGGATGTTGAACCTGCCGGGAGCAAGGTCGTCGAGGCTGTCGATCTGATGCGGTTCCATCACGCCGGGCCGGACCACCAACGGTGCGGCGACCACTTTGCCGCGCTGCAAGAGGTGTTCGATCAGGCCGTGCGTCTGCACCTCGTTGCCAACGGACACGTAAACAAACACCGACCGGGCCTGTTTGATTTGGGCCAGGTCCAACACGCGTGCTTCAATTCCCGCTGATTTTTCAGCCACCTGCTGCGATGTCATCGCGTCACGCAGGGCCTTGATCCTTTGTCGCAGCTCGGTCTTGGTTGCCATGAGAAAACTATTCGCCGCAAGTGTACGTCCGCACTTGCTCGGTGTCGGCGGCGTGTTCGCGGGTGATGTCGATCCGCAAATACCGGCTCAGATAATGCGTGCCGACGTAAAACGGAATGGTGTCAACCAGTGCAACAACAAACTTGAACACGTAGGCGGCGGCGATCAGCATCCAGAGCTGCGGCCAGATCGGCTCGGCCTCGTCGATCACCCCGGCCAGGCCGCGGGCATAGAAGTGCGTGATGCTGATGACCGCGAACGTATCAATGAACTGACTGACCATCGTCGAACCGTTGTTGCGCAGCCACAGGTGCCTGCCCCCGGTCAACCGCTTCCACAAGTGGAAAAGGAACACGTCGCAGAACTGGGCGGCGAGGTAGGCCAACATCGACGCCGTCACCGCCCCGAACGTCAGTTGCCTGACCCGCCAGAAGGCCCAGTCCGGGCTCTGGGGCGAGGGCAGACCGCTGTTCGGATCAATAGCCGGCACCGGCGGCAGCACCCCGCCCAGCCACAGGATAAAGATCACCCACAGGTTCAGCAGCAGCCCGACCCAGACCACAAAGTTGGCGCGTTTGCGGCCGTAAAGCTCGCTGATGAAATCGGTGCACAGGAACGTCACGGGGTACGGCAGGACCCCCACGGCCACGATAAAAGGAACCTGAATACCAAACACCTCAAAGGACATGTCAAGAAAGCGGGTGACGCCCAAAAGGTTGAGCATCGCCAGCGTGCCGAGGAACAGACCGGCCAGCACGAGAAAGACGCGCTCGCGCCGCTCGTGAAGCCTGGCCGGCGGCACATCAGGTAAGCTGGTCTGGGGGGTCAACACGGTTACAAACGCCTGGGCTCTTGAGGACATCGGGGCGGGCGCGACGATGATAGTGCCCGGCCGCACACGCTACAATCAGCATCGACGACGCCGGGCGCGGCGGCCGCCAACTGGATATACTGAACATCCGAGCCACTTCGAGGATCGCGACGATGAACACGAAAATGAACCAACCGAAGATCTACGACGGCGAAGGCGATCAGCTCATGGTGGACCGGGAGCTGGCCGAGCGGGTCATCCTGCTGCCGGACAAGCGGCCGACCAAAACGCCCGACCCGACGCCGCGGCTGCGGATCATGTGGGGCCAACACCTGCTGGACGACCTGCTGGCCGGCCGATACCGCTCGTTCGTCTGTGCGGTCAACGCCCAGGACAACAGCCACGGCATCATCAGCCAGATGGCCCACGTCCTGCCTACCAGCCAGTGGAGCAAACGGTCCATCACCGACTACGCCGCGCAGTTTGCACGCAGCCAGAAGCTCACCGTCCTCAAGTACGACATGGACATGGTGGAAGTGTTGGCGTTGCTGAGACCGGCCGGGCACGAGCACATGACACTCGACGACCTGTCCGATGGGTTCAAGATCGTCGCCGAGATGATCCGCCGCAAGACCCAGCGGCTGCCGTCGGCATCGGTCAGCTTCCTCGGCGCCCACGCCAACCTGCTGGTGGACGACGCCGGCGCCGAGCCGACCTTCGAGACCGTGCTGCGGACCATGCACGAGGCCGGCTACCCCGGCGACGTTTACCCCTCGCCCTTTATGTGGGAGTCGGCCCCCACGTCGGTCTTCGCCCGCTATCCGTTTCCAGCGTCGATCGACTCGATGCGCGAGGGCGGGTTCTAAAAGGTAGGCAGCAGCGAGCCGGGCCGTCCCGGCCCCGCCACCCGGTGGTAAGAAGCAAGACAGCCCGGATCGGCGGCTCGCATCAAGCCAACACACGCCGGACCGTGGTCCCCAAAAGGTAAAGGCCCGGACCCGGGAATGTTTGTGGCCCAACGCCCCCGACGCCGCCGATTTCCGCTGATCACCCGTTGGGGTCTGGTGCGGCTGGCGGTGGTGTGTGGTGTGCTGGCGTATGCGGGTGGGTGCATGTTCTGGATGCCGGGCAAGAGCTACCGTGGCCCCCTGCCGCCGCTGAGCGACGACCAGCGAGCGCTAAGCGAAACACTACGGGGCCACGTGACGCACCTGGCCCAGACCATCGGCCAGCGCAACATCTGGAACCGCGACAACCTCCACGCCGCCGCCGACTACATCCAAGCGCAACTTGAAGCGGCCGGCTATGCCGTCAACCGCCAGCCGTACCAGTTGCGCTCCGTTGCCTGTGACAACCTTGAGGTGCAGATCACCGGCCGCGCCGACCCCGACGCCATCGTCATCGTCGGCGCGCACTACGATTCGGTCTTTGACAGCCCCGGCGCCAACGACAACGCCACCGGCATCGCGGCGCTGCTGGCGCTGGCCCGTGCGTTTGCCGACAAAACCCCCGCACGCACCCTCCGCTTTGTCGCCTTCGTCAACGAGGAGCCGCCCTTCTTCCGCACCGAGCTGATGGGCAGCACCGTGTACGCCAAACGCTGCCGGCAACGCGGCGACAACATCGTCGCCATGATCTCCTTTGACGGCCTGGGCTGCTACACCGACCAGCCGGATTCGCAGCACTACCCCTTCCCGTTCGGCCTGCTCTACCCCTCCACGGGCAACTTCATCGGCTTCCTCGGCGACACCTCGTCGCGCAAGCTCGTTCGCCGCGCGATCGGCACGTTCCGCCGACACGCCCGGTTCCCCTCCGAAGCCGCCGCGGTCCCCCGCGCCATCGAAGGCGTCGGCTGGTCCGACCACTGGTCGTTCTGGCAGGCGGGATACCCCGCGATCATGATCACCGACACCCTGCCATTCCGCTACCCGCACTACCACGGCCCGACCGACACGCCGGACAAGCTGGACTTCGACCGCATGGCCCGCGTCGTCGATGGACTTGTGCCGGTGATTAACGATCTGACCGGCCACACCGCCCCGTGACGTGTGTGGCATAGCGTGTCCAGCACCGCATTCACATGCGGTGCTGCGTTTCGCAACACGTCACCTTAATCTGGACTCCGTCTTACGCGCGGCGGGGACGGCGAAGCAGAGTCAGGCTGCCGAGGGCAAGCAGTGTGAAGGTCGCCGGTTCGGGCACGACGGTCAGGTCCTGGGCGGCGTTGATGGTTGACCCGGGGACGGGCCCGAGGCCGAGCAGATCGAGGGCGAGGTTGCCGCTGTCGCTGTTGCGGATGGGCTGAGTGAGG
>JAZGCX010000136.1:0-2826 GCA_036477175.1 Phycisphaeraceae bacterium | reverse complement strand
CAACTAGAATCTCAGGGGCCGCAATCCCAACCACCGGATTCTGTACCGACTGAAGACGCCGAGCGGACGGTTAAGCAGGAGCAGACGAGCGCTGCACGGACACCTGATGAGCGCTATGGCCTGTGGGTGCTGATTCCGGCGCTGGTGGCGATCGTGTTGGCCGTCGTCACCCGCCAGGTGATCCCTTCGCTGATCGTGGGGATTCTGGCGGGCGCGTTCATGATCACGCCGCATCTCAGCGGGCCCGGCGGCTACAAGGAATCGTTCTTCGGCTGGCGGCCGATCCGGGTGGCTGTCGAAACCTACCTGATCGGCCAACCGACCAACGAGCCGGCTGTTGACGAGTCCACGGGCCTGGACACAAACAAGACCTATGTGGCCGGCGTCTACGACGACGAAGGAACTCCGCGCGAAGCACTGGGCGCGCTCCGCAACGTCAACCATCTGGACGTGATCCTGTTCACGCTTCTGATCGGGGCCATGATCGGTGTGGTCGCGGCCAACGGCGGCACGCACTCCATGGTGCAGTCTGTCTCCGGCTGGGCCTCGAATCCCCGCCGAGGCCAGGTTATGGGCGGGCTCGCCGGGTTGGTCGTGTTCTTCGACGACTATGCCAACGCCATGATCGTCGGCCCGACCATGAGGCCGATCTTCGACAAGCTCAAAGTCTCCCGCCAGAAGCTGGCTTACATCGTCGATTCCACCGCCGCGCCGGTATCCTCTTTGGCATTGATCGGCACCTGGATCGGCGCGGAGATAGGCTTCATTCAGCAGGGCTTGGATCAGATCGGCACCGCCGAAGCGAGTTTCCTCGGCGGCGTTGGCGCTTATCAGGTCTTTCTGTACAGCATTCCGTATCGGTTCTATGCCCTGTTCGCACTCTTGATGGTTTTTCTGATCGCGTACACGGGGCGCGATTTCGGACCCATGAAGAGATCGGAGCGCCGCGCCGCTCTGGAGCCGAACGCTCAAACCGCCGCGCCGCAGGCGGGTGCCCTGCTCTCCGGAAAGTGGTGGTACGCCGGCGCGCCGATCCTCGTGCTGGTTGGGTTGACCCTGGCGGTGTTGTTTTGGACGGGTTGGTCCGGGGTGGATCGGGTGAAGTTCGATCAGGTCGGCATCGGCGAGAAGCTCGGTGAGGTTTTGCACAATGCCGACGCCTACGGCTCGATACTGTACGGCGCGATCGGCGCGGTTACGGTGGCTTTCCTTCTGAGCGTCATCGTCCGAGCGCTCACGATCCAGAAGACGGTCGAGGCGTGCATGGACGGCATGGCCCGAATTTTCCCGGCGGTGATCATACTCGGTTTGGCCTGGACGCTCTCGCAGGTCATGCAGGACTTGCAACTCGGCAGCGTAGCGCGGCACTACCTCGGGCCCGAAGGCATCCAGTTCGATCCCACGTTCCTGCCGCTGGCCATCTTTATCGCCTCCGCGCTCGTGTCGTTCTCCACCGGAACGAGCTGGGGCACGATGGGCATCCTGTGCCCCGTGGCGGTGACCGTGGCGGCGGGGCTGGTCGGCGATCTGCCGCCCGACCAGGCCGCTCCGTTGTTTTACGCATCCGTGGGCAGCGTTCTGGCGGGCGCGGTCTTCGGCGATCATTGTTCGCCGATCAGCGACACCACGGTGCTCTCGGCCCTGGCCAGCGGTTGTTCGCTCGAATCGCACGTCTGGACGCAAATCCCTTACGCCGTGGTCGCCGCCGTGGTGGGCATGGCCTGCGGTGACGTGTTGTGCTCGCATTATCACCAGCCCTGGTATGTCGGGCTGCTCGCCGGCACGGTGCTGCTGATCATCATCGTGTTTGCCGTCGGGCGAAAGACCGCGCCGGCGGTTCAACCTACCCAGTAGAAGGATCACAATATCTGCATCCACTCCACCAGATCATCGCAGTACTCTTCACAAAGCGGCTCGAATTCGAGTGTGTGTTTGGCGTCGGGGTAATTGGTGATACGGACCTTGGGCCATTCGAGTCGGCGGAAATACTCGACCGTTTTCGTTGAGTCGACGATCTGGTCGTCGCCGGCCACCATGACGTGCAGCGGCAGAGGCTGAATACTCGGCAATTCGCGAAGCACAGGGTCCATCCGCCGAGTGGCCAAAAAGAACGACGCCGTGACCTGGTGCAGCGACAGTTCGTCGCGACGCAAGAAGTCGATCCACCTCGGCTGCGAAGTGAATAAGTGTGGATCGTTGAGCGGGATGTCGAAATAGCGGTTCCTGTTGCCGACCATCGCCAAGCCGATGCGAAACTTCTCCGCGCTGCTGACGTTGACCCGCGGAAACAGCCCCGGACAAACCAGCGAAAGGCTCGCCAGCGCAGCGGGATTCGCGACGGCCATCGCGCAGGCCAGCTTGCCGCCCCAGCTCACGCCGACCAAATGAAACCGCCGCAGGCCGCTATGCTCCAGCAAATGCTGTCCGCAGGCGAGCCCGTCGCTGATCAGTTGCCGGTGGGACTCGGCGTGGCCGCGCTGTTGCTGATTGCGCCCGCTGCCCCGGCGGTCCGGCTGCAACACGGCGAAGCCGGCCTGCTGCAGACGCCCGGCCGACCGTTCATACCAGCCGCAATGCGACTGAATGCCGTGCAGATACAACACCGCCGCCCGGGGACGATCGACAGGCCAGTAACGGGCATAGGCCTCATAGCCGTCGGGCAGGATGACCGTTCGTTCTTCAAAATCCGCCATGCAGGCCCCATCATACAGGCCGTTTGTGTCGCTCACAATTTCGACTATAGTGCTGCCGGCGGCCGTAGAGTTCGATCGGCGGGCGCCATGGCCCGCACAATGCTGCACAGCCCATGGCGAGGCGCCGCGATGT
>JAZGCX010000135.1:0-3925 GCA_036477175.1 Phycisphaeraceae bacterium | reverse complement strand
TGCGAGGGCCGTAGGGTTCCAAGGCGCTGACCATCGTGTTGGCGACGCTGGCGGCAGCGCCGGTCTTGTCCAGCGCCCGCCCGACGCCGAGCGCAGCGCCGATCATGAGCAACACGCGCCAGTTGATGCTGGCCCGCGCTTCGCCCGGCGAGCAGCAGCGCAGCGCGACCATGAGGCCACCGGCCAGCAACGCCGCGTTGACCAGTTCCATCCGCGTCGCAGTGACCAGCGTCACCATGGCGACCAGCAGCAACAGGGCGATCCAGGCCTTGTTGTGACGGGTCGGCTGGGAATCGGCCACCGTTGAGACCAGATAGAAATCGCGCCGGTTGCGATTCTCCTCGGTGAAATTGGGCGGCGCCTCGATCAGAAGCGTATCGCCCGGCCGCAGGGTGATGTCGCCGATCTTCTGCCGGACGTGTTCGCCGCCGCGGTGCACCGCGATCACCACCGCGTTGTAAACCGACCGGAACCGCCCTTCCCGGATGGTCTTGCCGATCAGAGGACATTGCGGACTGACCACGGCTTCACAGAGGCGGCGATTCGGCCGGGGATCGTCGAGCTTGAAGACCTGATCGGTGGCCGGCACAAGTCCGCGTATCCGTTGCAGGTCCACGACCGAATCGACAATGCCGACGAAGATGAGCCGGTCGCCCCCACGCAGGACTTCGTCGGGGCCGACGGCCAGCAACTGTTGACCGGCTCGCTCGATCGCCATCAGGTACGCCCCGGGCAGATGGCGCAGGCCGGCCTGCTCGATCGTCTTGTCGGCGATGGGACTTGTCGGCTCGACCATCATCTCGACGGTATATCGTCGGGCCTGGTCGATATCGACGACGCTCGGCCGCCGATCGGGCAGCAGCTTCTTCGACACAAGCAGGATGTAACTGACGCCCACGACCGCTGCCGGCACGCCGATCAGGGAGATGGTGAACATGCCGATCTGCACGTCGTCGGGCCCGGCCCGATCGACCATCCCTTTGACCACGATGTTGGTGGCCGTGCCGATCAGTGTGCACGAACCACCCATGATCGCGGCGTAGCTGAGCGGGATGTACAGCTTCGACGGCGAAAGCCCCGTTTTCTTGCACCAGTCGTTGACCACCGGCATGAACATGGCAACGATCGGTGTGTTGTTCAGAAAGGCACTCAGAGCGGCGACCGGAAACATCAGCCGTACCTGAGCCCCGAGTACGGACCTGGGCTGACCCAGCAGCGGCTGGGTCAACAGACTCATCGCGCCGGTCTGCCGCAGCCCCTCGGCCACGACAAAAAGCACACCGATGGTGATCGGCGCTTTGTTACCGAAACCGGCAACCGCCTCGGCAATGGTCGGGAAGCGGTCCGACCACAGGCCCAACGTCATCAGCAGCGTCAAACCGGCGAGCATCACGGTGTCTGGCCCGGCGAGGTTCCGCACCAGGACAACGGTCATCAATCCGATCGTGGCAATGGTGGCCCAGGCTTCCCAGCCCATGTGAAACTCCTCGGTCAGTGACCCGTGGTCAGTGACACCCGCCGCCGGCCACTGGTCGCCGGCACAAGCGAGTCGGTTATAGTATCGGCATGCGAACCGGCTTTCGCATCACATCCGCCGTCAGCGACCAGGGGACAGTGACCCGTGGTCAGTGACACCGGCCACCGGCCGCGGGCCACAGGTGACTGGCACGCAGGCACTGTGCGATTCGTGATCGTGGCCACCATGCTGGCTTCGCTGGGTTGTTCCACCCGGCCACTCGCTCATGCCTACAGCTCTCTTTCGAACCCGCCGGACCTTCGTGAGCCAGCGCCGATCCCGGCCGCCGAACTGTTCCCGCTCGGGCCGAGGCAGGCCCGCTTCGAGTTTGTCGCCGGCCCGCTGACCGGAACAACCGTCAACTACCGTTTCCAGACCGATGGCAACCAGTGGCGGCAAATGCTCGAGGGCCTGCGGGTAGTAACCCTCGACCGTCGTGACGATGGCGCGATTGTCATCGTGTCCGAAGAGGATGTCGAAGAAAACGCCCTGGTGAGCTACGACCCGGCCCTGGTCCTGCTACCGGCCCAGGTGCGGATGAGCCCGTCGGTTAAGGGCTGGGCTGAAATGACGGTGCGGAATCTGAATAATCATTCACTGCGCGCCAAGGGCACGTGCCACTACCAGGTGCAGATGCTGGGCACGTCCATGGTCACGACACCTGCCGGAAAATTCGAAGCCGTCATTGTCAGGACCGTACGCAGGATCAGCCTGCCCCTCGCCGACGTGACCGTGACGATTCACACGGCTTATGTACTGGATCGCGGCAAAATAGCTGAACACATCGAGCGCGTCACCCGAACCCTGGGCACGTTCAGTTTCACACGCGTCAGTGACATGCGGCTGGGTCGGTAGATCACCGCCTTGCTGTGGACTGTTGCAACACAGTCGCCCGCCGGTGCATTGACCGGTGGTCGTGAGCCTTCAAGTCAGCGAGCGTATCCGACGATATCAACGGCATCCTTGCGTTGGATGGAAGGACCCAGCATGCCATCGGACGCCGTTCGCCTGATCTGTCCCAGCCTCAAGTGCCGAGCGATCTTATCGGTCCCCGCCGAAGCGCGGGGCAAGACCGTCCGTTGCAGACAATGCGGCATGCGGATCAAGATCCCCGATGACCAGACCAAGCCGCAGCCCGTCACCGAAACCGAAGACGAGTCCAACGTCTAGCTTTCGGCCTCCCGCTTATTCAATTGGAGCAAAGTAACGCAGCAGGCGTCGTCAGGACGCCCTGGCCTCGTCTTCTTCGCTGGCGATCGGTATCTGTGACGACGAGTCGTCTTCCAGCTTGGCCATCGCCTCGAGCCGAGTGATCGGGTCGTCCATCCCAACGGTTGGTGAATGAGCATCGTCGTCGTCGGAACGGGACATCACGCCGTCGCCGTGGATGGCCGCCGGCTTGGTGATGACGGTTTGACCGCCCGTGGACGAGGACGATGAAGAACCCGTCGAATCGCCACTGAAGATCGTACGAACCGGCTGGATGTTAGCCGGCGTGCTGTCGACCACCAGGGTGAACACCACCGGTCCGATCCCGATCTCATCCCCCGCAGCAAGTTCCGCTTCCTGCACCCGGATGCTATTGTGGTATGTGCCGTTGCTTGACCCCAGGTCGCGCACCTTGACGACCTGACCCTCGACCCGCAGCTCGCAGTGCTGCCGCGAAACGCTCGACAGCGGGACCCGAAGGTCACATTGATTGGTCCGGCCGACGATGATCCGATCCTTGGTGATGGGAAAGTCGCGTCGCGTGCCATCGGCCTTGAACATGACCAGCGAGATGTTCATGACGCGTCCTCGCTCAACAATCTCGACCTCCCTGCCGTCGAACCAGTCTAACGCCATTCAATTGCAGCTTCAAGGTGAAATTACGGTCCGGATATCCCTGTCTGAGCCTGAAGTGCCCGCACAGGGATTATACCTGCACGTACCATTCTGTTTCCACAAGTGCCACTATTGCGATTTTTACAGTATCGTCGATTCGCCCGCCTCAGCCCGGGACCACCCGCGACGGGATCGGCAGGCGGCCTTTACCCAGGCCCTGCAGGCCGAACTCGAATTTCACGCCAATCGAGCCCCCCTCAGCCCCACCACGGTCTTTGTGGGCGGCGGCACGCCGACCCTGCTGCGCCCGGACCTGTGGCAACTGCTGCTCAAGCATATGCAAAAACTGGGCGTGCTCGAACGGGTGCGCGAGTTCACCGTGGAGGCCAACCCCGAAACCATCACGCCGCAACTGGTGACCATACTCGCGGCGGGCGGGGTCAATCGTGTCAGCATCGGGGCGCAGTCGTTCAACACCGGCCTTCTCAAGACCCTCGAACGCTGGCACAACCCGGATCATGTCGAACAAGCCGTGCATATCATTCGCCAGGGGGGCATCGACAACGTCAATCTTGACCTGATCTT
>JAZGCX010000134.1:0-7291 GCA_036477175.1 Phycisphaeraceae bacterium | reverse complement strand
GTCGAGGTAGGCCTGGACCTGTGCACCGCGAACCACGTCCGGCTGATCGGGCACACCACGACGGATCGCCCGGATAAACCGCTGAAAGTTGCTGGGCACAGGCTTCAACTGTTTGACCTTCCATGTGGGGTTGTGGCGGTCCTTGCCCAGGCACAGCTTCAGCGACCCCCCGCTTTCGCCCAGGTCAATCGACAGCGCCCCTTGCGTGCCGCTCACTTCCAGCGCAACCGTGTTGGAATAACCGGTGGCCCAGCGGGTGGTCTGGCACAGGCCCACAACGCCGTTGGCGAACTGCATCTCCATCAGCGCCGTGTCGTTGGCGTCCAACGCTTTGCCGTTCAATTTCGTCACGCCGCGGCCCTGAGGATCGATCTTCGGATAAGTCTTGAGCGTACACCGCACGGCCTTGAGGTCGCCCACAACCGCCGTCGTAAAGTCCAGGATGTGGCAACCCAGGTCACCCAACACCCCTAATGAACCGGACGCGCTCTGCAAACGCCAGACCCACTTCTCCTCGCTCCAGTGCCCCCAGTGGTGGCCGGACAGCCATGACTGAAAGTACCGGCTGTTGACGTGGCGCAGCTCCCCCAATGCGCCTCGCTGGATCAGCTTTTTTGCCTCGGCCAGTGGCGGCGCGCTGCGGTAACTGAAGTTGATCATGTGCACCACGCCGTCTTCGTCATGGGCCTGTTGGGCGGCGCGGGCCACGCGCCTGGCCTGGGCCAGCGTGGTGGTCAACGGCTTCTCGCACATCAAATGCCTGCGCGCCTTGAGCACCTTGAGGCTGACCGGTGCGTGGAAACGGTCGGGTGTGGTGACGCATACTGCATCGACCCGGTCGATCAATTCGTCAAGGTCACTCACAACGTACTTCATGCCGTACTGCTGCGCGAACGCCTCGGCCCGGGCCGGCACCACATCGAGACACGCGGTCAACTCGACCCCACGCATCTGGGCATACGCCCCGGCATGGAAGTGAGCGACGCCACCGGTGCCGACGATGCCAATCCTGATCTTCCCCACGAACTTGATCCTTTCGCCGGCTTCGTGACAAAAAAGTGGACGTTACTTCTCGTCGAGCAGCTCGACGGCTTCAAACTTGCGGCCTTCGAGCATCGCCAGGCTCGCCCCGCCACCGGTGGACACGTGGGAGACCTTGTCGGCGAAACCGAGCTGCTGGATCGCCGCGGCGCTGTCCCCGCCGCCGATGATGCTGATCGCGTCGCTGTCGGCCACCGCCTGGGCGATCGCCCTGGTGCCGGCATCAAACGGCGGCATCTCGAACACACCCATCGGCCCGTTCCAGACGACGGTCCGGGCATCTCTGATCACATCGGCATACCGCCGCATCGTCCTGGGGCCGATGTCGAGACCCTGCCAGCCGTCGGGGATGTCGCCGCCATCGACGATCTGCTTGTTGCACCGGCTGGCGAATTTGTCGCCCACGTGCGTATCGACCGGCAACAGCAGCTTATCGCCGGCGGAAGCGAGCAGGTCCCTGGCCAGATCGACCTTATCCGCTTCGACGAGGCTGTCGCCGACTTTCCTGCCCTGGGCGAGGAAAAAAGTGTACGCCATCGCGCCGCCGACGAGGATTTTGTCGCAGATCGTCAGCAGGTTCTGGATCACATTGATCTTGTCGGAGACCTTGGCGCCGCCGAGGATCGCGACGAACGGATGGTTGGGGTTCCCGATCGCCTCGGACAGGAACCTGATCTCCTTCTCAACCAGGAAGCCGACGACGCGCGGCTTGTCTTCCATGGCGCGCGGCACGGCGACCATCGACGCATCGGTACGGTGACACGTGCCAAACGCATCGTTGCAGTAAATTTCCGCCACCGCGGCCAGCTTCGAGGCGAATGCTGGGTCGCCTTTCTTCTCGCCCTTGTTGAACCGCAGGTTTTCCAGGAGCAGCACGTGACCGTTCTGCATGGCAGCCGCTTTGGAGGATGTTTCGCCGCCAACGCAGTCCCCGGCAAACATGACCGGCCGACCGAGCAGCTCCGACAGCCGCGTCGCCACCGGGCGCAGGCTGAACTTCGGTTCCGGTCCATCACCTGTGGGCCGACCCAGATGGCTCATCAGGATCAGCTTGCCCCCGCGCTCAATCACCGACTTGACCGACGGCAGGGCCATGCGGATCCGCCGGTCGTCGGTGATGTTCAGCTCGCCGTCCAGCGGCACGTTAAAGTCCACGCGCATCAGCACGGTCTTACCCGCCACATCAACATCGGCAATGGTTTTCTTGGGCACGTTGGTGATTCCTGTCCCCAGACCGATGTCGTTTCTGCAAAGGGCGACATGATAGCGAAACCGCAGTACCAGGAGGTGGGTGAGATACGGGATGTGAGAAGCTGATGAAAGCCCACCGCCTCCCCGCGGTGGGATTCCCGCACCGGCAGGTCCTGGGCTTTCGGTTGCAGACGCAAGCAGCCCCCCGACTTTCTAAGATGAGACGCATGGGTACGTCCAATCCCCTGCGGCGGTTCCACGAGCAGGCCGAGGCGACGTTTCTGCCCTATGGGCCCGCTTCCCGTGGCGGAGGTGCCCGCGGGGTCGAGATCGTCCAGACGTTCCAGGCGTACGAGGCGGAGTATGCCGCAATCCGCAAGACGGTGGGGGTGCTGGACATGCCCCAGCGCGGGCTCGTCGAGCTCCGCGGCGGCGACCGGCTCGACTTCCTGCACCGCATGACGACGCACGACACCAACAGCCTCAAACCGGGCCAGGGGCGGCGGGCGTTCCTGCTCAATGCCAAAGGCCGAATCAGCGCCGATCTGATCGTGCTTACCGGTGAGGACCGAACCTTGCTCGATCTGGACGCCTATCAAGCCGAGACGGTGACGGCGGAACTGGACCGGCTGCTGTTTGCCGAGGACGTGCAACTCCAAGACGTCAGTGACGGGTCCCACCATCTGGCGTTGCACGGACCCGGGTCGGTCGCCGTGGTAAACGAGGCCGGCAGCGAAACGGTCGCGGAACTTAAAACGCTGGGCCACCGCAACGTAACGATTGATGGTCACCGGTGCACCGTCTATCGGCGTGACGACGCCGGTTCACCGGCCCTGCACCTGATTGCGCCGGTCGACGGAATCGAAGCGGTGTATCGGAAGCTGATGGAAGCGGTCGACTGGGACCCCCAGCGCCCGGACGACGAGCAGACGCGAGCAACCCGTCGTGGCCGGCCGATCGGATGGCTGGCGTATAACACCGCTCGGATCGAAGCGCAGGTGCCCATCTACCACATCGACTTCGGCCCTGACAGCCTGCCCCACGAAACCGGCCCGGCGCTGCTTGACGAGGCGGTCAGCTTCACCAAAGGCTGTTACGTCGGCCAGGAAATCGTGGCGCGGATGCAGAACCTGGGTCACCCCAAGAAGCTGCTGGTGGGGCTGAAGCTGGTGGATGATCGGATGCCGATCGCCGGCGCACAGGTGCTGGATGCAGCCGAGGGTTGTGAAGGCGAAGTTGTGGGCGCGGTGACCAGTTCGACGGTGTCGCCACTGCGCGGCAACGTCGCGGTGGCGATCGCGATGGTCAAGTGGGGCAAGCACCATGAGGGCACGCAGGTGCAGGTGCCGGCCGAGGGGCAGGTGGCCAACGCCGTGGTGGAGCGGCTGGGGAGCGAATGATGGGGCGGTCAATCGAATTGTCCATTTGACGGTGTGTTCCGGCGCCTGTGTCAATTTGTAACGATTGCACCGTGTGGGACGTGGTAGCATCGGGCATCTTTGCGCAATTTGTGCAAACCAACCCGGCCGAACGTCCGATTATATCACAAGAATTGGTATTACCCGCTGCATGACGCTCGATACCAAAAGGGCAAAGAGCCGCACCCACAACCGATGGTCTCACCGAACACCCAGATCGAGCAGAAAGACAAAGTCGTCGTCGCGACGATCGGCGCGCCGCAGGTCACCCATCTGGAGATGGAGGAGCTGTGTGACGAGTTGACCCAGCGGATGCGTTACGACAACACGACGCTGTTTGTGCTGGACCTGGCCGGCGTGGAGTTCCTCGCGTCGGCGTGTCTGGGCATCATGGTCACGTTCCTGCAGGACCTGGAGCAAGTGCGCGGCCGGGTCGTCCTGGCCAACTGCGGGCCCAGCGTCGCCTTTCTGTTCAAAGTCACCCGCCTCGATGCCGCGTTCTCGCTCTACGACGACGTGGACGAAGCAATAGAAGGTATTGATCACGGCTGTTCACCCGCAGGCGGCTGCGCCGCGACATCGGGTTGAAAGCGCGGCGATCACCGAACCTGCCGCCATCCCGATGATCATGCTGAAAGTCAAACATACTCACGCGGGACCTGCCCGACCAAGACACACCTCGCCTCAACGGCAGACGTGGCCAAAGTCAACGCCCGTCGAGCAGGCGTTGACCGAGGAAGTCGCTCAGTTCGGGCGTCCGGTTCACCTTGTCGATCACGGCCTGGATGTCGTATTCGAGGCGGATGAATTCGACGCGGTCATCGTGCAGGATGGCGTAGCTGGCGCGCGGGTCGCGGTCGCGGGGTTGGCCGACTGAACCGGGGTTGATCACGCACTTTTCGTCGTCAACGAACCGGTACGAGCCGCCCAGGTCGGCCGGTGGGTAGAAGTCCGGCTCGTCGGTGAACACCCCCGTGACGTGCGTGTGGCCGACGAAGCACCGCTTCTCGACCCGCTCAAAGATCTGGGTCATCTTGGTCGGCGCGGTGATCACGTCATCGGGAAAGATGTATTCGTTGATCGGCCGCCGCGGCGAGGCGTGGACCCACAGCGTGCCGTTGCCCCTTTCACGGATCCGCAGGTTGCCCAGATACTCCCACCGCGCGCGGCGACGGGCCGTGTCGCTCTCGATTTCAAGCTGACGGCGGGTCCAGAACGCGGCCTGTTCGGCGCTGAGGTTGAAGCTGGTTGGCTCGTACAACACCGCGAAGTCATGGTTGCCCATCAGCGACCACGCGCACCGCTGCATCACCACGTCCAGGCACTCGCACGGGTTGGGGCCATAGCCGATGATGTCGCCCAGGCACAGGACCCTTTCGATCCCGCGGCGGTCGATGTCCTCGAGCACGACCTGCAGCGCGTCGAGGTTCCCATGAATGTCGGAGATGATCGCGGTGGGCATCGGTGACCAAGTTTCGGGTTTCGTCCGACCGACGGCAAGCCCGGGACAATCGCCCGGCAGCCGCGGCGGCGGACCGGCCGTCCACAGACTATATTAGTCGCAAATGTCCCCGGTCGGACTGAACCTTAATCGCCAACGTTTTCTGATCGTCCGCCCCACCGCGCTGGGCGACGTGAGCCGAACCGTACCCGTTTTGGTCAGCCTTCGCCACGCCAACCCCGACGCCCACATTGACTGGCTGGTGAATGAAACCTTTGCCGACGCCGTGCGCCACCATCCGGCACTCGACGGGCTGGTCGGCTTTCCGCGGCGGCATTTCGGCACGATGTATCGCAACCCGCGCGCCCTGGCCGAGGCTATCGCCTGGGCGCACAATCTGCGACGACGCAGGTACGACCTGGTCGTTGACGTGCAGGGACTGTTCCGCTCCGGCCTGTTCACACGGCTGACCGGGGCGCCAACGCGGATCGGCTTCGCCAACGCCCGCGAGTTCGGCTGGCTGGGGTACAACCAGCGTCATCACATCAATCACAAGCGACACACCGTCGATCGCATGCTCGACCTCATCGAAGCCGCCGGCTTTGAACCACAACACGACATGCACCTCTACGTCGGCGACGACGACCAGAAATGGCTCGACGAATACCTCGCCGCCCACAACATCGCCGGCGAGGCCTACGCCTGCCTGGCCCCCACCGCTCGTTGGCGATCCAAGTGCTGGCCCGTCCAACGCTACGCCGACATCGCCCATCGACTGCTCGACACCCACCTGGCCGGCAGCCGGATCGTCCTGCTCGCCTCGCCCAATGAACGCGGTCAGCTCCAGCCCCTGCTCAACGATATCCGGCGACGCAACTCCAACCACCTCGAGCGCGTCCTGGTCCCACAAACCACTGTCGGCCAACTCATGGCCGTGCTCAGTCGAACCCGCCTGTTGGTGTGCAACGACTCGGCGCCGCTGCACATCGCCGTCGGGTTCGACCGACCGATCGTCACGATCTTCGGCCCGACCGACCCATCGCTGGTGGGGCCCTATCAACGCCGGGACACGGTCCTGCGGCCGCCCGGTGTCGGCGATCAGCCCTACAACTACCGCCGCTTCCGACACGACCAGTCACTGATCGCGAGCATCAGCGTGGACGACGTGTGGCAGAAGATTGAACAACAAACACAAACCGGATAGCCGCGACCGGGAGATCGCGGGCCTGCGGGCTTTTAGCCCGCAGCTATCTCATGGGTTTCCATCGATCATCAAACATTTATCGCGCCAGCAGCGCCAGGTACTCCACGTTGCCCGTTCGACCCTTGCCAGCTCCGCCTCGGAGCGGCGAGCGGATGTGCGCTAACACCCGCACCCCCAACGCCGGCATCGCGCCCAGCGTTTGATGCAATACGCGTTCGGCGTCGGCCTCGGCCAATATGCCTTTGCGGCCGCGCAGCTGTTCGGCGTCCTGGGCTTCGTAATGCGGCTTGATCAGCGTCACAATCCGCGCCGCTTCATCATCGCGCAACCAACGCAAAGCTGCCGGCACCGCGTGCGACTGCCGCGTCCAACCCAGATCGATCGTCACCAAATCACAGCCGGAAAACCCGTCAATGGCAGTCGGGTCCAGGTGCAACGCGTTGGTGCGTTCCAGCACGACGACACGCCTGTCGTTGCGCACCGTCCACGCCAGCTCACCATAGCCGGTGTCGATGGCGTACACCCTGGCCGCCCCACGCCCCAGCAGGCAATCGGTGAACCCGCCGACGTTGCACCCAAAGTCGGCGCACACGAACCCGCTCACGTCCAGGCCGAACGCGTCGATCGCCGCAGCAAGCTTCAACCCACCTCGTGATACGTACGGACAGGGTTCTTCAGGCATGACTCTAGGATACGAACACGACCTGCGGTCACCAAGGCTGTTGATCGATCGGATCAGTGAAGCGGTGAAAGTTTCACGCAGGACCCGGTGCTTGCCGAGCGACAATACCCCGACCTATGCTGCGGCCCCATGATCACCAGGCGCCGGATGTTGTACGTCGTTACGTGGCTGACGGACTTCTCCCTGTTCTTGTTAATTTTCACGGTCAGCCGCACCCTCGCCGCCGAGGGGATGGGGCTGCTGGGGCTGGGGCTGGCTGGAGGCGGCATTTCGCTCAGCGCCGCGGTCAGCAGCGCGATATCGGGCCGGCTGTC
>JAZGCX010000133.1:0-7402 GCA_036477175.1 Phycisphaeraceae bacterium | reverse complement strand
TCGGGCGACGCGGCCGGCACACGGCGAATGTCCGCCTTCGGCGGATGATCGTGTTTGCGTGACCTCTCCCCACAATAACAGCACGATCTCGCACGCCCCGGTCCGAAGCGACAGCCAATCCACAGTTCCGTGAAGTTCCCATCGGCTTGGGTGCGCGCCGGGTCTGTATCGCAGGCCCGGCGTCACCCGGCCGGCGGCTGAGTTTAGAAGCGGACCTGAAAGCCATCGGTGAATTCGCCGGTGGCCGCAGACGTTTGAGTCGTCTGTTCGCGGACGCAGGTGTGCATCGACTGTGCCACGTCCTGCACAAACGCCTCGACCTGGTCCGGTTCGCCCTCGGCCACGACCCGCACACTTCCGTTTGACAGGTTCTGCACGAACCCACTCACGGCGTACCGCCTGGCGATGTGCTGCGTCGTGTAACGAAACCCCACGCCCTGCACCTGCCCGGAGAAATGAACCGTATAACGCATCATGCGGGATTTTCCGGATTCGATTGATGACCGAAAAAAGGATCGGCCTTTGCGACATCGCCGCTCACGGTGCAACGATCCTTCATGAGTCGATCGTCATTTTCTACGTCTGCAACGCCGCCAATTCGTCGTCCGGGATATCGAAGTTGGCGTACACCTTCTGCACGTCGTCGTGGTCCTCGAGCGCTTCGACCAGGTGAAGCACCTTGCGTGCGTCCTCGCCGGTGCAGGTCACCGTGGTATCGGGGATCATGGTGATTTGGGCCGACTCGATAGTGAGCCCGGCCTGCTCCAGGGCGTCGCGGACGGCGATGAAGTTGGCCGGGGCGCTGAGCACCTGCCACACCTCGGCGTCGTCGATCACATCGTCGGCGCCGGCCTCGAGCGCCACGGTCATCACGGTCTCCTCGTCGGTGCCGGGCCGGGCGAGATAAACCTGGCCCTTGCTGTGGAAGATGTAGGCGACGCACCCGGTGGTGCCGAGATTTCCGCCGCTTTTTTCAAAGACTTTTCGGATTTCGCCGGCGGTGCGGTTGCGGTTGTCGGTGAGGATGTCGAGCATAAGGGCCACGCCGGTGGGGCCGTAACCTTCGTAGACGAGCGACTCGTATGATGCGGAGGCCAGCTCGCCCGAGCCTTTCTTGATCGCGTTGTCGATCGTGTCCTTGGGCATGTTGACGGCTTTGGCTTCGTCGATGGCGTAGCGGAGGGTGAGATTTAACGCCGGGTCGCTCCCGCCGTTCCTGGCTGCCACAATGATCGCGCGGGCGCACTTGCTCCACATCTTGCTCCGCCTGGCATCCTGCCGGGCTTTACGGTGTTTGATGTTTGCCCACTTGCTGTGGCCGGCCATCGAACATTGCTCCTGGGCAGTTCGTTCGGCGCTCGATTTTACGCGATGCCGCCCGAGGCTCCAACGTGTCGGCGTGGCGGGATCGGATGGGCCATTTGCCGTCCGGCTCGGGCCCATGCGGCATCAAGTGGGCTGGCCGAGGGACCGATATGAATCGAGGTTTGTCGTCACGCGCGGTACGAGCGGACATCTGGAGACGAGCGTACTGTGCCTGCGGGTCGAGGGATCAATCGTGCAAGACAAGACGATCCTGGTCGCCGACGACGAAATGCACGTCACGTATATCCTGACGTTCAAGCTCCAGCGGTCGGGGTTCCGGGTGATTACGGCGAACGACGGCGGGGAGGCCTATCGACTGGCCTGCCAACACAAGCCCGACATCGTGATCACCGATTTCCAGATGCCCGTGATGAACGGCTTCGATATGTGTGTGAAGCTGCGGGAGAACCCCGAGACCGCCCGGATCCCCGTGGTGATGCTCACGGCCAGGGGTCACAAGCTGTCCCCGACCGAAATGTCGCGTACAAACATTCAATATCTGATCCCCAAGCCATTCAGCGCTCGGGAACTGCTTGCGAAGATTGCTGAGGTCCTTGCCCAGGGCGGTGTCGGCGGTGTGGGTTCGGGGTATGCAGACGGTTCAGAGGAGGCCGGAGCGTGACCGGCCGGATTGTCCAGGATGACCCGCGCCCCGCCGACGAGCTGTTCATGGCGCGGTGTGACACACTCGGTCTTGCGGCCTGGCGCTGTGAGGAAAACGGTACCGTTTTGTGCGAGCCGGAGGAGCCCGGCACGATTCGTGCGTGGTTGGCATCACCGTGGCTGCGTCGCCGCGTCGAAGAGGTGGCCCGCCACGGCGCCGATCAGGACAGGCCACAGATCACCGAAATTTTCGCGGGTGGTTGGCTTATCCCGATCGCCCAACCCCAGGGTGCGCGGCGGGTCGGTGTGACGGTCGTGCTGGCGCTCGGGGAGGCGGCGGTTGAAGCACGCGAGTTTGCGGAGGTTTGCGCGGCGGCGGGCGTGCCGACCGACGAGGCGCGGACGCAGCTCTTGCCGTTCCTGCGCTATGGGCGATCGGACCTGGAGCAATTGGCGGCAATGCTGCGTTGGAGCCACGAGGACCTGGTGCAGGCGCAGCAGGACAGGGCCGTCATCAATGAGTTCAGCGAGAAGCTCTTACAGTCATATGAAGAGACCAACCTGCTGTTCCGGCTTGCCCGGTTGATGAACTGTGCGACCAGTCCCCGCCAGTCGATGGAGGCGACGTGCTGCCAGTTGCATCAGATCCTGCCGTTTCAGTGGGTGGCGATGAAATTCAATTCGGACGGGGTCGGGTCCGAACTGGCTGGCGGACTGATGCTCGCCGGTGATCTGCCGTGCCCGCGCGAGGCTTTTGACCGGTTGGCTGTCGAGCTGTTGGCGCGGTGGACAGCCGATAATTGGACGCGGGTGCTAACGGTGGACCGCAGTGAGCTGGCGGCGCTGGTTGGCTCCGAGGTGGTCGCGGACCCGATCACACACGATGGCCGTGTCGTCGGGGCGCTGTTGGCCGGCAACAAGATGGGTCCCGACCGCGAGGTCAGCAGTGTCGAGACCCAGTTCCTCGACGCCTCGGCGGACTTCATGGGCGTCTTCCACGAAAACATCGAGCGATACACCGAACAGCGGACACTGTTCCTGGGCACGCTTGGGGCCCTGACCGCTTCGATCGATGCCAAGGACCGCTACACCTGCGGCCATTCCGAGCGCGTGGCCTTGCTCGGTTCTCGGCTGGCCGGGGCGATGAACCTCGACGACAAGCGGGTGGAACAAGTCAGGATCGCCGGCGTGGTCCACGACGTCGGCAAGATCGGTGTTCCCGAAGCGGTCCTGTGCAAGGCCGGGCGCCTCACCGATGAAGAGTTTGAGCAGATCAAGCGGCATCCGGTCATCGGCTATGAGATCCTCAAGGACATCCCACCGCTGACGGATATGCTCCCGGGCGTGCTCTATCACCACGAGCGTTTCGACGGGCTCGGCTACCCCGATCGGCTCAGCGGTGCGGACATCCCCCTGTATGGGCGGATCCTGGCGTGCGCTGATACGTTCGACGCGATGAGTTCAACCCGCTCCTATCGGCCGGCGATGCCGCGAGAGAAGGTGCTGGACGAGTTTCGCCGGTGTGCCGGGACGCAGTTTGATCCGGCGCTGGCCGAGCTGTTCGTGACACTCGATTTTGCTGAATACGACGAGATGGTTGCCCGACACCATGTGCTCAGCGGTTTTGCCGCTTGAACCTCGGCGGTGAGGTGCCGGCGTATTGAGCATCGGTGATCAAGCGGTTGCGGCTCGGGACATGTTGTCGCAACGCCGATCGCGCAGGTCGCCTAGCTTCAACCATCCAGACTGGCCGCGACGCGCAACGAGTCGGTGCGCGCCAGGTCCAATTCCTCGTCCGTTTCGGTGCCATCGGGATTGAGCGGGACGACCACCGGCGCCGTGTGTTTGGCGCCGTTGCTCCGCAGGACCCTGGCGATCGTGCCGTCGGACAGCCGCACGCGACTGCCGATCGGGAATAGCGACGTGCAGTCGAGCAGCGCGCGGACGGCCTTTCGATCCAGATGGCCGGCCTGCGCCTCGCCCAGCAGCAACTCGACGCCGGCGTACGGCGTGAGGGGCCCGCGATACGGCCGTGAGCAGATCACCGCCGCAAACGTGTCGACCACGCCGACGATCTTGGCCAGCGGGTGGATGAACATCCCGGTGCGTCGGCGGGGGTAGCCTGAGCCGTCGCACCGCTCGTGCGCCTGGTAGCTGGCCAGCAGGCTGTTCTGCTCAAACGCCATGGTGCGTTCGAGCGCATTGACCGTGTGCACGGGGTGTAATTCGATGAGCAGCCGTTCCTGATCGGTCAGTTTTCGCGGCGCGAGTCGGATCGACTCGGGCACCCGGAGCATGCCCACGTCCTGAAACAGCGCGGCGGCGCCGAGGGCCAGCACCTGCTGATCGTCGTAGCCCAGTCGGGCGGCCACTGTCATGGACAGGATCGCCGTATTGAGCCCGTGGTTGAACAGGAAATCCTCGGTCGGCGCCCGCAGGTTCATCACGAGCATCCCCAGACTTCGGTCCTGTCTGATCATGTGAATCATCGGGCGGAGCAAGTCGTGGCCGCCGACCTGCGGCGTGGTTCGGCCCTCGATCAGATCGGTGGCGACGTTGGCGTAGTCATCCAGGGCGATCCGAAGGTAATCACGGGCGGCATCTGCCTCTTCGCGCAGGTTGGACAAGCTCAGCCGGGGTGCGGCCGGACTGAGTTGCTCCGGATCGGGCACCTCTGAGATGAACCCCTCTTCGATCACATCATCGAGCTGACGGATCGCCGGGCTTTCGACGCCCTGTGCGATTCCGTGCACCGCGGCAACGTCAGCCGCGTCTGATTCGGGCGGTGTCGGCGTCGGTCTGGCACGCCGCGATTTGCGCTTCCGCCGGGCGGGTGGGCGGCCGGTGACGGTCCGCAAGCCCCGCGCGCGGATTTTCCTCAGGCGACGTGCGGTCATCCGGGCGCCGGCGGCCAGCAGCAGGACGTCATTGTCGTCGTAGATATCCTGCTCCAGCCGCGTGCCGAGCTCGAGTGACCGCACCGGGACCCTCTGTACACCCGTGTCATCCAGAGCAGGATCAGTCTTGCGGATCATTTTGGCTGCCCCGCGCTAATGCGCCATGGGTTAATCATCGCCCGTGTTGCGGCCCCCAAGAGTCTTGCCGCGCGATATCCATTGCGTCAATCCACCACCTGCTGCCAACTACCCGGCACGAGTGAGCCGTTGGCGTCAAGTTGGACCTGGAGCTTGTAACGGGCCCGGCCCGCCACGCCGATGCCAGTCATCAGCATCAGGTCGTTCAGTGGGTCGCCGTCCCCGTCATCGATGAACGTCGCCTCCAAGCTGAACGTGCCGTTACCGATCGGCTGTTTGGTCGGCAGGAACCCGGCGGCGAAGCTGCCTTTCCAGGTGGTAGGGGCCTGCCGGATCAAGAAGAACCCCATGTCGATCGCTGACAGAGCGTAGAGGCGGGCCGGGGTAAGGTCGGATGTTCCGGTGGCGACACGGTTCTGGACCCGTGCCGCCAGCAGCGCCGACAGACCGATCACCATCACGATCATCGACACGCCCAGAAACATGACATACGCCGAGCCGCGACGATGATCATTGCGTGCCCGCTTCGAGGTTTTCGTGCTCATGCTGGCGATCCTGTTAAGCATCATTGCGCACTTCAATCATCATCCTCGCCACCCGATCTGCTCGGCTACGGCTGCTCCTTTTTCGCGGCCCATTCGATGGCGCGCTTCATCAAGGTTTCGCCATCTGCGGTGAGCGAGTTGATGTCGAACGCATCGCCGCCCCACGGCACTTGAACCCGCCGACCCGCGGCGACCCCGCCGTCCCACAGTTGCGCTCCGGTTTCCAGCACCGTCAGGGCCGGCACGGCGTTACCGCTAGCATCCTCTCCGAGCACCTGAAGGTCAGGAGCCACCACGAATCTATCGTCGATGGCCACAACTGTTTGACCCGAAGAGAAAATGGCCAGCTCACCGCTGCTGAAAGGCGACGTGACGTAATGTGTGTTGTCAAGAATGGCGATGTCGGTCTCGTTGGTGAACCACCGGGCGCGTTCCGAGAAGCCGAACACTTTGTAGAGTTCCATTTCCTCGTTTACCACCCCGATCAAGGCATCCTGGAGCTTCGTGCCCAGGTTGTTCCAGCTGATCTCTTCCGAGACGTACGCCACGTCGGCGTTCGCCACGGCGGTATCAAAGTTGGACTCTGAATCGGATGCCCCGATCCGGGTCACCACGAAACCCCACGATTCCATCCGTGCCTGCCTGGCCAACGCCCGGACGCTCGGATTGCCGTCATCCTTAACGACGAAGAGCACCTTCAGGCTGTCGTCTTTCTGATCGTCTGGCCAGGCCGCTGTTCGGACCGCCACCAATTTCGCAACCGGCACCGTATTGTGCGCCACCGTGACGGTGATCCGCTTGACGCCGGTCGGGTTGGCTAAGACCTGCGTCAGATCGGATGGCGTAACCCATTGCACGCTGACGCTGCGATCCCAGCCGGGGGTGACCGCCATCGGCGTACCGTCCTTGTATTCAGGCGGCGACGAAGACCAGCCGTCGTAGTCGTCCACGTCGTCCCAATCCGCGCGGTCCCCGCCGCTTTCGCTTGACTCGCGGCCGAAATTAACCGTGTCCACCGGCTCCTCGTAGGCTTGGCTGAGGATCTCCGCCATCAGTGCCTGGGCGAGGAGGTTCCCGCGCTGGCGGTCGGCGGTCTTGTATTGGCTGAATTTTGAGGCGCCGACCAGATTCATCGCTGCCACGAACAGGACGCCGACAAGGAGGACCGAGATCACCGCCTCGACGAGTGCGAGTCCCCGGCAGGATCGCGGTGGCGGCAAGCCGGCCCCACGTGTGGTCGAGCGACCCGGGTCCGTGAATGTGCCGGCAGATCTCATCAATTAGGCAGCTCCGGTCTGTTCAGCGTCTGCACAGCGGTTTCCGCCCGCGTGGCCGTGTCGGGACCCTCGTTCAACCGAATGTCGATCGAGGTGAGGGTGTTTGTATTAACCGTCACTTCGATCGTTTCCGACGTTGTGAACGTTCCCCAGACGTAAAAGGGCATGTCGTTTTCGTTCTGTACATTCTTCTTGGGATCCCATTTCCCACCACCATCGGTCGTCCAGAGCATCATCGGCAGGTCCTTTGGCGCGGCTGTCGAGTGCAGATATTCGAGGTCAGCGGCTCCGGCGCCGGGGCCCTTAACGACGATCACAAACTCCTTATTGAGGTTGTTCACACTGGTGTTCGCAAAGGTTACTTCAGTCCACACGCCTGAACCCGAAACGGGAGCCGTAACCGTGGTCGGTAGTCCAAGCGAATTACTCGCGGGTTGAGGATTCCCGCCACCGACGGATCTATGAATGCCGATGCTGACCGTCGAGCCGCTGGCGGCTGCCTTGAGCTTGACCATCGCCCGCGTGATTCTCACCTGGTTGGTGGTGGCGGGCAGATTGACCTGGTCAATCTCGAAGA
>JAZGCX010000132.1:0-7690 GCA_036477175.1 Phycisphaeraceae bacterium | reverse complement strand
GATCGCCAAGAGAAGCCGCACGCGTGCAGGTCAAGTGCTGCGGTTGGTTAGGTGCCGCCGCCGCACTGGCATGGGATCGACGAAGCAACTCGTCACTTGGGACAGTCGCAGGGCGTGCAGACGCATTCTTCGTCGGTGCACTCTTTAGCACACTTCTCACAGCAATAAGTCTTACCGGCGTGCACGTACGGCTTTTGCGGATCAACAGAGCATGTACAATTCGGACGTGAACAATTCATGACAAACCTCCATCACGAGAGTCGCCCAACGGCTCCCCGCTCAGTTGCCTGCCGCCCGCGGGAGCAACACCCCAGGCGGACACATGATCGCCGCAGGCCGCCCATGGTACAACGCCGCGCACCGACCATCCCAACCGAGCCCTATACAAGCCCTGCGACTGCTTCTCAGTTGGCGCAAGCAAAAAGGCCAGCCATAAGTGACTGACCTTTCGCAGCTTAACAAATAGCGGGGGTGGGATTCGAACCCACGACCTCCGGGTTATGAGCCCGACGAGCTACCAGACTGCTCTACCCCGCAGACAAGTTGCGAAACTCTAGCGAATCGACCTATTTCGGTCAACTCAACGATCCGCCGCGATCGGCCCGTCCCCAAGTGTGATCGGCACACCAAGGAACGTAACTTGCAGGATGACACAGTCAGGGGTCCGGCCAGACAAGCTGTCTAAGGTGCGAAACTGTCAGCCTTGCGGCCGGCGACCTGTCACGTTGACAGCGGACCCCCAACGCTTTGCGGCGGCCATACAAGGGCGTATTGTCGTAGCCGCTGTGTTTATATATAGTTATAATTACCCAATCTCGCTTGGGCGTCTGTGGGCTGATGGTACTGCCGTTGCAGCCTACGCCGGCGAGCGTCTATAAAGAGGAGCTGCGCTGTCCTTTGCCGCGACAGGCCGTGGCTGGGCAGCAACCCGTTTGGTCACAAACCTTCCCCCCTTCCCACGGAGAGACCATAGACATGGCCGTAAAAGAGTTGGCCTTCGAGATGGAGGCTCGCAAGAGCTTGCTGACGGGCGTCGAGAAACTGACCGCGGCGGTGAAGAGCACGCTGGGGCCGCGCGGCCGCAATGCCGTGCTCGACAAGAGCTGGGGCGGTCCGACGGTAACCAAGGACGGCGTGTCGGTGGCCGAGGAAATCGAGCTTTCCGACAAAAACGAGAACATGGGCGCCCAGCTGGTGAAAGAGGCGGCGAGCAAGACCTCGGACAAGGCCGGCGATGGCACCACCACGTCAACGGTCTTTGCCGAAGCGCTGTTTAAGGAAGGGCTGCGGCAGATCACCGCCGGCGTCGAGGCCAACGCCCTGGTCCGCGGCATGAAGAAAGCCGTCGATCACACCGTCAAGCAGATCGAAAAGCTCTCCAAGCCGATCGACGTGTCCAAGAAAGACCAGATCGCCAACGTCGCGGCGATCAGCGCCAACAACGACCCGGCGATCGGCCGGATCATGGCCGACGCGTTTATGAAGGTGGGCAAAGACGGCGTGATTACGGTCGAGGAAGGCAAGGGCCTAGACACCTTTGTCGAGGTGGTCGAGGGGATGCAGTTTGACCGGGGGTACCTGTCGCCCAACTTCATCACCAACCCGGACGAGCTGGTCTGCGAACTGGAAAAGTGCCTGGTGCTGGTGTACGAAGACAAGATCAGCTCGATCCAGAAGCTGGTGCCGCTTCTCGAAAAGGTGCAGCAGGCCAAGAAGCCGCTGCTGATCATCGCCGAAGATGTCGAAGGTGAAGCCCTGGCGACCCTGGTGGTCAACAAGCTCCGCGGCGTGCTGAACGTCTGTGCCGTCAAGGCCCCCGGCTACGGCGACCGGCGTAAGGCCATGCTCCAGGACATCGCAATCCTCACCGGGGCTGAGGCTATCATGAAAGACCTGGGGATTGAGCTGGACAAAGTCGAGCTGTCGCAACTGGGTCTGACCAAGAAAGTCCACATCGACTCGGAAAACACCACGATTATCGAAGGCGCCGGCGCGTCCAAGGCGATCCAGGGCCGCATCGCCCAGATCCGCCGCGAGATCGAGACCACCACCAGCGATTACGACCGTGAGAAGCTGCAGGAACGGCTGGCGAAGCTGGCCGGCGGGGTGGCACAGATCCACGTCGGTGCGGCGTCGGAAGCCGAGCTGAAGCAGAAGAAGGCGATGGTCGAGGACGCCCTGCACGCCACCCGCGCCGCGGTCGAGGAAGGCATCGTACCCGGCGGCGGCGTCAGCTTCATCCGCGCAATCCCATCGCTAAAGAACGTTCAAACCGCCTCGGACGACGAGGCAGCCGGCGTCGAGATTGTCCGCCGGTCGCTTCCAGTGCCGACACAGGCGATCGCCGACAACGCCGGCGAACGCGGCACCGTGGTGGTCCATAAAGTCACCGAAGGCAAAGCCGCCTTCGGGTTCGACGCGCTCAAGCTCGAGTACGGCGACATGCTTGAAAAAGGCATCATCACCCCGACCAAGGTGGACCGCACCGCACTGGAGAACGCCGCCAGCGTGGCGACGCTGCTGCTGACCTGTGACTGCATCGTCACCGAAGCACCCAAGGAAGAAGAAGAAGGCCCGCCCGGCCACGGCCCCGGCGGCCCCGGCGGCATGGGCGGCATGGGTGGCATGGGCGGCATGGGCGGCATGATGTAACCGAATAACCCACGGCCGGGCCACGGGCCCGCCTCCCACGTACCCGGATCGAAATGAGCACCAACCAGTCGGAGTAAGACAGCCATGGCGACCGCAACCAAGACCAGGACCAAAACAACCATCAAGCCGCTGGACGACCGTATCCTGATCAAGCCCACCGACCCCGAGGACCGGACCACCAGCGGCCTCTACCTGCCCGAAGGCGCCAAAGAAAAACCGATGACCGGCAAGGTCATCGCCGTCGGGCCGGGCAAGCTGAGCGACAAGGGCCAGCGCACCCCGGTGAGCATCAAGAAGGGCGACACCGTCGTGTTCGGCAAGTACGCCGGCACCGAAGTGGAAATCGACGACGAGCAGCACACGATCCTGCGCGAAAGTGAGTTGCTGGGCGTGATCGAAAAGTAAAAGGCGGACGATTCACGGTATCGCAGAGCCGAGTCGTGTCGACCCGAACCGGGCCGACCCGAGCCGGCGCTGACCAAAAAAAGAAATGGAGCCCCGATCCATGGCCAAGAAACAACTGATGTTCGGTGCTGAGGCGGCGGTTCATCTCCGCAAGGGGATCGAACAGCTAAACAATGCCGTGAAGGTGACGATGGGTCCGACCGGTCGCAACGTCGTGCTGCAAAAGTCGTTTGGTGGACCGGCGGTGACCAAGGACGGCGTCTCGGTGGCCAAAGAGATCGAGGTGCCCGAGCCGTTCCAGAACATGGGCGCCAAGATGGTCGTCGAGGTCGCCAAGAAGACCTCCGACAAGGCCGGCGACGGCACGACCACCGCGACCGTGCTGGCCGAGGCGATCTTCAGCGAAGGCCTGCGTCACATTACCGCCGGCGCGAACCCGATCGCGGTGCAGCGCGGCATTATCGCCGCGGCCAACGTCGCCGCCGAGGCGATCAAGGGGATGGCCGTCAAGTGCAACCGCAAGGAAGACCTGCAAAAGGTCGCCACCGTCTCGGCCAACAACGACACTGAAATCGGCCAACTGATCGCCGACGCGATCGACAAGGTCGGTGCCGACGGTGTCGTCGAGGTGGAGGAAGGCAAGGCCGCCGACACCACGCTCGAATTCGTCGAGGGGATGCAGTTCGACAAAGGATACCTGTCGCCGTACTTCATGACCGACCCCGGCACACAGGAGTGCATCCTTGAAGACGCACTGATCCTGATCCACGAAAAGAAGATCAGCAACCTGCCCGACCTGCTGCCGCTGCTCAACAAGGTGGCGATGGAGAGTAAGCCGCTGCTGATCATCGCCGAGGACGTCGAGAACGAGGCGCTGGCCGCACTGGTCGTCAACCGGCTCCGCGGCGTGCTCAAAGTTTGTGCCGCCAAAGCGCCAGGGTTCGGCGATCGCCGCAAGGCCATGCTCGGCGACATTGCCGCCCTGACCGGCGGCACGTTCATCAGTGAAGACCTCGGCCAGAACCTCGAAACCCTCGAAATCACCGCCCTGGGCACCGCCAAGAAAATTGTGGTGGACAAAGACAACACCACCATCATCGAAGGCGCCGGCAAGAAGAAGGACATCCAGGCACGCATCGACCAGATCAAGGTCCAGATCGAAAAGACCACCAGCGACTATGACCGTGAGAAGTTGCAGGAGCGGCTGGCCAAACTCACCGGGGGCGTGGCTATCGTCAATGTCGGCGCGGCGACCGAGACCGCGATGAAAGAGCGCAAGGATCGCGTCCAAGACGCGCTGCACGCGACCAAGGCCGCCTACAAGGAAGGCTACGTCGCCGGCGGTGGCGTGACATTCATCCGCGCCATCGACGCCGTGGACGCCGCCCGCGCCAGGGCCAGGGGTGATGAGAAGATCGGCTACGACGTGGTCAAGGCGGCGCTTGAAGCACCGCTACGCCAGATTGTCGAGAACTCCGGCACCGACGGCCATATCGTCGTCGAAGCGGTCAAGCAAAAGAAGGGCAACGCCGGGTATGACGCCGCCAAGGGCGAATATGTCGATATGGTCAAGACCGGCATCATCGATCCGGCACTGGTCGCGTGCACGGCCCTGGAAAACAGTGCCTCCGTCGCGGGCCTCATGCTCACGACCGACGTGCTGGTGACCGAGCTGAAGGACGACGCCGAACCCGTCGAGGGGGCCGTCGCTTAATGGGGCGAGCAACCCTGGCATCCTGAACACCGCCCAGGCCCAGGGATAGTTGTCCCTGGGCCTGTTGCAATAGACCGCGTCACCCGATGGCCACGCAGCGCGACTACTACGAGATCCTCAACGTTGATCGCTCCACGGGCGACGAGCAGATCAAACGCGCCTATCGCAGGATGGCCATGCGATACCACCCCGACCGCAACCCCGGCGACAAGGACGCCGAGCGAAAGTTCAAGGAGGCGGCCGAAGCGTACGAAGTGCTGGCCGACCCCCAAAAGCGACGCCGCTACGACCGGTTCGGACACGCCGGCCTGCGCGGCATGAGCATGCACGACTTCGGCCACATGGAAGCCACCGACATCTTCTCCATCTTTGGGGACATCTTCGCTGAGATGATGGGTGGCCGCGGCCGCGGCCATCGCGCCCGCCGCGGCGCCAGCCTCGAGACCGTGATCGACATCACACTCGAAGACGTGGCCAGCGGCGTCGAAAGGGAAATCGACTTCGACCGCCTCGACTTCTGCGAAACCTGCTCAGGCACCGGCCGAAAGCCCGGCACCGAGCCGATCACCTGCGCCACCTGTGGCGGCATCGGGCAAGTCGAGCAAGCCGGCCTCGGCGGTATGTTCCGGATGCGCACCACCTGCCCGGCCTGCAACGGCGCCGGACAGGTCATCAGACACAAGTGCACCGACTGCAAGGGCGCCGGCCAAATGCCCAAACGCCGCGTGCTGAGCGTCAAGATCCCGCCGGGCATTCACACCGGACAGGCTGTCCGCGTCCACGGCGAAGGCGAACCGGGCAACAACGGCGGACCACGCGGCGACCTGCACGTCGTCGTCCGCGTCACCGACCACCAACTGTTCGCCCGCGAAGACGACGACCTGCTCCTGCAAATGCCCGTCAGCTTCACCCAGGCCGCCTTAGGCGCAAAGGTGCAGGTGCCGACCCTGGACGGCCGCGAACAACTAACAATCAAGCCCGGCACGCAACACGGCACCGTGTTCCGCATCCCGGATCAGGGCCTGCCCAGCCTGCGCACCGGCCACCGCGGCGACCTGGTCGTCGTGCTCCTGGTCGAGATCCCCAGGAAGCTCACCAGCACTCAGGAGAAGCTGCTGCGTGAGTTTGCCGATACAGAAGATCATGACGTCCTGCCCGAGAGCCGGTCCTTCTTGGACAAGATCAAGCAGTCCCTCAAGTAAAAGGCGGCCCCCAAACCGCGTCGCCCGCAGAGGTGGATGATGACTGATCAAGAATTGAATGACCTCGACGACGACACCCCGATCTACGAGATCAGCGAACCCGCGCCCGAAAGCGCCGACACCGACGAGCAGCCGCAAGCGCCCGAGGAAAGTACCGAGCAAGTGCTCAGACGCGAACGCGACGAACTGGAGGCACGGCTGCTGCGGGTGTCGGCCGACTACCAGAACTACGTCCGCCGTTCACAGCAGAACACCACCGCCGCGACCGAGCAGCAGTTGATGGAGATGGCCAGGGCACTGTTGACCGTGATGGACCACTTCGATCACGCGCTGAACGTGGACCCCGACTCGTCCACACCCCAAAGCCTGTTGCAGGGCGTCCAGATCGTCCGCGACGAGTTACTCAAGACGCTCGAACAGTTCGGCGTGCAGCGGTTCGATGTGGCCGTCGGTGACGAGTTCGATCCAACGCAACACCAAGCCATGATGCGACAGACCGCCGAGGGGCTGGAATCCAATCATGTCGCCGCCCAGCTTCAACCGGGCTACAGCCTGGGCGACAAGACGCTGCGGCCGGCCAAGGTCGCCGTGACTGAGTGAACGCGCCGGCCCAAACATGCCGATAAGGACTCAAACGGCGTAACGGCGTTTTTCGTATGCCCCCCCAACAACCCCGGGGACGGGCATCCCGGGCTCAGCGACGGTGTTTGGCCAAACATTTTGTGCTCATTGGATCACGGAGAGCCCACATGCCAACCTATGATTACGTCTGCAAGGCGTGCCATCACGAGTTCGACGCGTTCCAGTCGATCACCGCCAAACCGCTGCGTAAGTGTCCGTCGTGCGGCGCGATGAAGCTGCAACGCCTGATCGGCCCCGGCGCCGGCGTGATCTTCAAGGGCTCGGGCTTCTACCAGACCGACTACCGTTCCGAGAGCTACAAGAAGGACGCCAAGGCTGAAAAGGAATCGACCGCCAAAGCAAAAAATGCATCATCGAAAAACACCAAGGCCGACAAGAAACCGGCCGCCACATCGGATACAACCTCGCAAAGCAAATCGACGGGAACAACAGACAAATAGCCGCAGCCAAAGCCCGCAGATTCAATCCGTGGGTTTCCCAATGATGTCAAGTGCTCATGCGCTTGCTACTGTTGCGGCTCGTCGTCTTCGAGCAGTTGCTCGATCTGGTCGCGCAGCGTCTGTTCGAGATTCGGCAGCAGTCCCACGTGCACGTGCCTTACCGTGCCGTCCTTGATGATGACCGTTTGTGGAATACCCTGCACCCCGTAAGCCTGGGCGACACTCGCATCGGTGTCCATCAGCACGGGCATCGTCAACTTGGCGTCGGTCCAGAATTGCTCGACCTGTTCGGGCGTTTCCTCGAGATTCACCGTATAAACGGCCACGGGCTTGTCATTTTCCCCGGCCCAGTCGTACACCTTTTGAAGCTCGGGTAGGCCGCGGCGGCACGGCGGGCACCACGTCGCCCAGAAGTCCAACACGATCACCTGGGCTTCCGCGTCCTCAAGCGAAAACGGCTCGCCATCAACGGTGTTGAGCGCAACGGGCGGTGCCGGCTGCCCCTCCAGTTGCTGCGCCATCGACCCGGCCCCACCGCCGCCGCCACCGCCGCCGCCACCGCCGACCGGACCAAACGCCTGCTGAACCATCTCCTCAAACGACGCGGCCGCAACCGAGTTGCTCGTGTCGAAACT
>JAZGCX010000131.1:0-8890 GCA_036477175.1 Phycisphaeraceae bacterium | reverse complement strand
TGGTTAGTGGTCAGTGGTTAGTGGTTAGTGGTTAGTGGTCAGTGGTTAGTGGTTAGTGGTCAGTGGTTAGTGGTTAGTGGTTATTTGTCACTGGTCACTGCCCACTGACCACTGATTTCTGCTTCATCCCATTGCGGTGGCGGTAAACAGCTCCTCGACGGTGGTCAGGCCGGTCTTGACTTTCTCGATGCCGTCCTGCCGCAGCGTGGTCATTCCGGCGGCGCGGGCGAGGCGTCGCAGTTCCTGGAGCGACGCGGCGCGGCTGATCGCGTCGAGGGCTTCGTCGTCGGGGATGAATATCTCGAACACGCCGATGCGTCCGGCATATCCGGTGTTGCGGCACTTGGCGCAGCCGACGCCGTGGTAAAGCGTTTCGATCGGCGGCCCGTCGCCGGCGACCTGCTCGAGCGCGCGTCGGACCGAGCCGTCGATCGGGAGCGGTTCCTTGCAGTGTGTGCAGATTTTTCGGAGCAGCCGTTGGGCCAGGACTCCCCGGATCGACGCGGCGACGAGGTAGGATTCGACGCCGACGTTGAACAGCCGGGTAACCGCGCTGGCGGCGTCGTTGGTGTGCAAGGTGGACAGGACGAGGTGTCCGGTCATGGCGGCCTGTGTGGCGATGCGTGCGGTGTCCTGGTCTCGGATCTCGCCGACCATGACGATGTCGGGGTCCTGCCGGAGCAGGGCGCGCAGCGCGTTGGCAAAGGTGAAGCCGGCCTTTTCGTTGGTCTGGAACTGGTTGACGCCGGCCAGGTGGTATTCGACGGGGTCTTCGACGGTGCTGATGTTGAGCGTATCGTCGTTGAGTTCGTTGAGGCAGGCGTAGAGGGTGGTGGACTTGCCCGAGCCGGTGGGCCCGGTGACGAGCACGACGCCGTTGGGTTGTCTGACCACGTTCCGCCAAGCCTCAAGCGTCTCGTAAGAGAATCCGAGATTTTCGAGGTTGGTCTGGGTGCCGCGGTTGTCAATCACTCTGAGCACGACCTTTTCGCCGTACTTGCCCGGCATGGTGGAGACGCGCAGGTCGACCGGCCGCTTGTTGATCATGACGGTGATGCCGCCGTCCTGGGGGAGCCGGCGCTCGGAGATGTCCAGTCCGGACATGATCTTGATTCGGCTGACGACGGCCGGGAGCATCTGGTACGGCGGGGTCATCTTCGTATACAGCCGCCCGTCCACACGGAAACGGACGCGGAGCACGCCCTCGCCCGGCTCGATGTGGATGTCGCTGGCCTGCTCCTGCGCGGCGCAGTAGATCAGGTAGTTGACCAGTTTGATCACCGGTGAATCGCCGGCGGCGCCTTCGAGGTCGGCCAGGTCGGCCACCGCCGCCGGCTTATCGACGAGTGTGAGGTCTGCGGCCTGGAGGTCGTCAACGATCTCATCGATGACGAACACGTTGGCGGTGGGCAGGTAGGTCTGGAGCGTGGCCTGGATATCTTTGGCGGTGCCGGCGACGATCTGCACGGGGCAGCCCGCCACGCGCTCGATCTCTTCGACCAGGAAGACGTTAGCCGGCTCGTGCACGGCGACGGTCAGCTTGTTGTTGACCAGGAACAGCGGCAGGATGCACTGCTTTTCAAGGAAGTCGCGGGGGATGACCTCGATGACTCTCGGGTCGGCGATCTTGGGGCCGACACGGGCGAACGGCACGCCGTACTCATGGGCCAGCACCTCCATCACCTGATCTTCGGTGACGTAATCGAGTTCGACGAGGATCTCGCCGAGCAGTTTCTTGTGGCCCTTTTCGCGCTGATAGGCCAAGGCCCGCTCGATCTGTTCATTGTTGACCAGACCTTTGGCCAGCAGCAGGTCGCCGACACGGACAGGTTTGTCCGCGTCGCGTCGCGTGGTCTTCTGTTTGGTGGTGTCGGTGCGACTGATCATGGGATTGTCCCGTTGCTCGGTTACCTGAGGCTCTTCATGGCCGATTCCACATCGTCGTGTCGGTCGAAGCGGGCGATCAGGCGTGTGATCTCGAGGATCTTCTCCACATTCTGCTTCGGCGCGGCCAGCCGGACCTGCCCCAGTTTTTCGCCACACGTCTCCTGCAGCCACAACAGCGTCTCAAGCCCTTGTGAGTCGATGAACTCCATCTCGCTGATGTCGAGCACGAAGTCACGGATGTTGTGCTCCATCCGGTCAAGCGCAACCTTACGAAGCGTCTCGACCTCGTCGGTGGTCAGCTCGCCGCGAATCGTCAGGACGCTCACCTGGTCGTAGTCTTCGTGCTTCAGTTTCATGGTGGTGGTTCGTGGTTAGTCGTTGGTCTGTTGCCTTCTACATCGCTGTGTTGTGCCTGTTGCCTTGTGCCTGATTGCGGTTTCGTCATGCGGTTCGCTTGGTCATCTGGCGCTGGTGCTTGGCGATCAGTTCGAAGAACGGGTCGAAGTCAATCCGGACGAAGACCTCGGCCAGTTCCGGGTCAAACTGCGTGCCGGCACACCGCGTGATTTCAGTCAACACCTGCGGGTGCGCCATGGAGGGGCGGTAGGTGCGGTTGGAACTCATCGCGTCGAAGGCGTCGGCCAAGCCAATCAGCCGCCCGAACAGGGGGATGTCCTGGCCGACCAGCCCGTGGGGGTAGCCGTCGCCGTCCCACCGTTCGTGGTGATAGAGCACGCCGGGGATCAGGTCCTTCATCTGGGGGATGTCCGCGAGGATGCGGGCGCCGATTTCCGGGTGCATCTTGATCTGATCGAACTCCTCATCGGTGAGCGTGCCGGGCTTGGTGAGCACCCGCTCGGGCACGCCGATCTTGCCCACGTCGTGGACCATGGCCGACAGGTACAGCCGCTCAACGGTTTGATCGTTTAGCCCCGCGGCGATCGTCAGTTGCCGCGACACCATGGCGACGCGCTCCGTGTGGCCGTACGTGTAACTGTCCTTGGCGTCGATCGAGCTGGTCAGGGCCCGGAGGCTGCCCATGAACATCGCCTGCATGTCCTCGTAGAGCATCCTGTTCTGGAGGAAGATGGCCAGGCTGTTGGCCAGCGAGTTGCACAGCTTGGCGTCCACGCTGCTGATGTGTGAGCCGTCGAGCTTGTCGCCGCCGAAGAAGATGCCGACCCGGCGCTGCTCGGACATCAGCGGGACGACCAGGACGTTCCGGGCGACGCGGGCCAGCCCCGACAGGTCGGGCCCCAGCGCTGCGGTGTCCTCGATGACCATCGGCTGTGGTTGGTGATTGGTGATGGCGGGTCGGTGGGCGGTGGAACTGGCCACCGGCCACTGGCCACCGACCGTTGTCCCCAGTTGCATCATCAATTGCTTGCCCAGCCGCGCGAGGATCGACGGGTCGGCGTTGACCGGTCCGGCGACGAACAGTTGGCCGGCCAGATCGTTTAGCCGCGGGTCGTCGTCGATCAACTGCAGCGCCATCCACCGCAGCCCCACCACCTGCTGAAGGTCGTGGCAGGCGTCCTGGAGGAAATCGCTGGGCGGTTGGCTCACCGTCATGCTGTGCGACAACTTGTAGAGCAGGCTCAGCTCTTCATACGACTCGGCCAGTTCGAGGCTGAGGTTGTGCAGTTCGCCCGTGCGGCGGTCGCTCTCGGTCGCGTCCTGGCCCATCCAGGCCAGCACGCCGGCCAGGCGCTGCACTTCCTGATCGGTGAGCATGACCTCGCTGTTGATCTGAGCCGTGACGCTGGCGTCCGGGCCCTGGTTTGCACACAACCGTTGCATCGGCTCGCTGTCGAGCAGTTGCGGGGTGAGCAGGATCGCCACGATCAGAGGCGGCTCGGCACCGGGGCGGCGGTAGCGGCGTTTCTGGGGTGCCAGGGGGACCAGCCAGGTGCCCGGCCAGATCTGCTGGGCATAGCCGGGCTGGGTCCGCAGCGTTTCGATCTGATCCCTGACTGCCTGTGCGAACTGAGCTGACGACGCCAGCAGCCGCTCGATCGGGCCCGCCGGCTCTTCGAGAATCAATCGGCCATCCGCCTCGACGCGCGCGGCGGTCACCTTCAGCGAGCTGAGCCGCTGACGCATCCGATCCGGGAGGACCGGCCGATCGAGTTGGCTTGCGACTTGTGTCACGAGCCTTCGCTGACCTCCTGCGTGGGTGACCGGTCGGGTGCCAAATCCTGGTCACGGGTTGCTGAGCCCTGACCACGGAGCAGCGCCTGCACCTGGCCGAGCACCTCTCGCGGGCTAAACGGTTTGGTCAACACCGTGGTGATGTTGGCCTGATCCAGGTACTCCTGCGCAATGTTGTAGCCCCGGGCGGTCAGCATGATGCACGGCGTGGCGCGGGTCGGCTGGTACTCCTTAAGCTTGATGCACAGCTCCACGCCGGTCATGAACGGCATCTGGTAGTCCGTGATCACCAGGTCCGGCCGGCGCTGCACCGCGATCTCCAGCGCCTCTTCGCCGTCCTCGGCGGTGACCACCTCGTAGCCGGCGTTTTGCAGCTTCATCGAGACCACGTGCAGGATGTGCGTCTCGTCGTCCACGACCAGGACCAGGGGTTTGGCGTCGCTCATGGGGCCGATAACTCCCTCGTAAGATGACCAGTGACCAACGACGAATGACGAATCAATGACGAGGTTCGGATGACGAATGGCAAACCGTTCTCGGACGTTGGCGCGCTTGCGGATTTCGGGTTTGGACACTCGTCATTCGTCATTCGTCATTGCCCGGGGGCCCCGACCGCGCATAGGGCGATTGTGGCCCCTCAATATCCGTTGTCGGCGATCGGGAGGCTGAACGTAAATGTGCTTCCGACGCCAACTTCGCTTTGCACCCAGACCTTTCCGTTGTGGACGGTTTCGATAATGTGCTTGACCAGGTTGAGCCCCAACCCGGTGCCCTTGGCGACCTTCTTGTGGTTGGCGACGCGGTAGAACTTGCCGAACAGGTGGGGCAGGTCGCCCGGCGGCACACCCACGCCCGTGTCGGTCACGTGCACGCAGACCGCCCGCGCGTGCTCGTCCACGCTGATCGAGACCTCCACCCGGCCCTGCTCGGGCGTATATTTGATCGCATTACCCACCAGGTTCAGCGCCGCCTGATAAATCATGTCCTTGTCGGCGAAGACCTGGAAGTACAGCGGCGTGGGCCGCTCGACCAGCTCGATCCGCTTGGCCCGCGCCTGCGGCTGCATCACGTCCAGCACTTCCTTCACCAACTGCGGCAGCGAGATGTGTTCACGCTGCACCTTCACCACGCCGGACTCGATCCGGCTGATGTTGAGGATGTTCTCGATCAGCCGTGACAGCCGGTTGGTCTCGCCCTGGATGATGTTGTAGAACTCGGCACGCGTCTGCTCGTCGTCGGCCTCGCCGTCCACCAGCATCTCCATGTAGGCTTTGATCGAACTCAGCGGCGTGCGCAGCTCATGGGAGACGTTGGAGACGAAGTCGCTTTTCATCTCGGCGATCTCTTTCTCGCGGGTGATATCGCGGAGGATGGTGACGACGCCGGCGGTGGCGTTGGGTGGACCTGCCGGGCCGGTGACCGCCGACCGGTGCCCGGCGGCGGCTGGCGGGGTCCGGCCACGCGATCCGTAGCGCTTGGGCTGCCCGGTCGCCGGTTCTGCCTCACGGGTCGCTGCCCACCGGGGGGCGGCCGTGACGCAGGCGAGTGTCACGTTGAACGTGGCATATTGTCCGTTGCGTGCCAGGCGGTGCTCGACTTGTCGTCGCAGGGACGCGTCGCCGGCCTCGCGGGTGTCCTTGATCAGCTTGACCAACGTCGGGTCGGTGATAACGCGGTCCACCGGCCGGTACAACGCCTGTTCGAGGTCGAAGCCCAGGACACGCGCCGCCGCCTCATTGGCCAGCACCACCTCGTTGAACGCGTCGGTGACCACGACCGCGTCGGTAATGGAATTGAGGATCGCCTCGAGGTGGCGCAGTTCGGCATCATAGAGGTGGACCTGCACCTCCAGCTCTCGCCGTTGGGTCACCAGTTGATCGATCCGCCGCCGCAATGACCCGACCGATCGTCCAACCGCCTCGGCCAAGGCGGCAACCAGTGACCACCGACCGGTGGTCAACGGCCAGCGATCCATCCCACCGCCCCCCGGCCCCCGGTCGCTGCCGATCGCCTGGACATGCGCGATCAGGCGGTGCAGGTCGGCCTCGAGCCGACCCAACACGATCCAATGCCCCAGGCCCAGCACCGTGCCGGCGATCGCGGCGGCGATCACGATCGAGACCGATCCGCCCCCACCACGGAAGTAGCCGCTGTACTGGCAATACAACAGCAGCGCGCCGACCAACAGCGCGCTGAATAGACCGATACCCAAACTGAGCCATCTGCCCAGTGACACGGCGTACCTCCCATCGGTGGCCAGTGGTCGGTGACTGGTGTCACTGACCACTAATCAAGGACCACTGACCCCCGACCACCGATCACTGACCGCTGGCCACGGCTTGCTGGCCCACATGGGTCAACAGCTTGCGGGCGCGCTGGTCTTGCGGGGCGCGGTGCAGCGCCTGGGTGTAGGCCATGGCCGCCTGCTCGGTCTTGCCGGCCTGTTCAAGCGTCAGGCCACGCAGGATCAGCGGCAGGGCGTTGTCGGGCGCGGCATCGGCGGCGCGGTCGAACAGGCGGATCGCCTGGTCCAATCGGCCGCGCTTCTGCCAGACCATGCCCGACATCAGATACCCCTCATAGCGGTCGGGCGCGACGGCAATGACGCGCTGCGCCGCCAGGAGCGTTGCCTTTTCGTCGCCCTCGGTCCAGGCAATCTGCGCCAGCTTCGCCCACGCGTCGGCATCGGTGCGGTCTTGGCGAATCAGCTTGATATAGACGGCCTTGGCATCGGCGAGGCGGTCCTGCTGAAGGTAGCACTCAGCCAGGGCCCGCTTGAGGTCAGGCCGGTGACTGGTGTCCGACGGCTGGCGGTTGGTGACGTTGCCCGCCGGCTCCTGCTTGCTGGTTCCTGATCCCGGCCACTGGCCGCTGTCCACCGCCCGGCAAAGCCGTTTGAGATTGCGTGTGGCCTGGTCGAACTGGCCGGCCTGGAACTGTGCCAAGGCAAGCTCCTCGACAATCGCCAAGTCGTCCGGCCGCAGCAGCGCCCCCTTACGGAAGTATTCGGCCGCCTCGTCGTAGCGGTGCATAATCGTGTAGACCTGGCCGATGGCGATTCGGATGCCGGCGTTCTGGTCGAAGTACCGCATCTTGGATTGCAGAAGCTCCAGCGCCGCGTCGAGCTGGTCCGTGGTGATGTACATCTCGGCCACGGCCAACAGGTAGGCGGCGTTGTCGGCCTCCAGTTCGTAAGCGCGGCGGAAATGCTCCAGCGCCCGGTCGTACTGCTGCCAGCGTTGGAAGACGATGCCGAGGTAGTAGGGGGCCTCGGGCCGGTCCTCGTCCAGTTCGATAGCGGTTTGGAGTCGGTGGTAGCTGCGTTCGAGATGGCTGCGCTCGAGCGCGACGCGGCCGGCCAGCGTGTGCAGCACGGCGTTGGTCGGGTCCAGGGCCAGCGCATTGAGCAGGGTCTTTTCGGCCTGGTCGAGATCGCCGGCGTCAAACTGCTGCTGGGCCATCTTGCCGATCAGCGCCGAACGCATCGACAGCCAGCGGGTGTTGGCCGTGTTGATCGCGTCCTGATGGCGTTTGCCGATTGTTCCGCAGCCGGTCAGGCCCAACACGACCAGACCCGCTGCCACCAGACGCAGCAGCGTTTTGAGTCCCGCGTGCGGCGTCCAGATTCCGGCGGTGCGCCGGGACTGAACGACCGATGCGCTATCCTGACCCCTACCTTCAGCCTGTCGCCGTGCCGATGTCATTGCGTCATCTCCTAAAAGGCGGCGAATTGTGGGCGATGGCCGGTGACCTGCTACGGCCGTCACCGGCCATCGACCACTGACGATCACCCACCTCCTGCCCGTTCTAGCGGCCGACCCGATCGGAGCTTTCCAGGTCACCGAGACGGTCGGCTCGCTCCTTGGACACACATGGGCGGTCGCCGTCGCTGTATGGCGGTTAATCTAATCGTCGAACAGGTTGAAGACGTTGATGGTCGGGCCGGACGAGTCATCGGCGGCGGGCTCGGACTCCACAGCGGTGGTCTGAGCCGGCGCCTGCGATTCCCGAACGCCTTGGCCGTCTTGTTGTTCTTCGGTGGCGACCGGGGTCTGCGCATCGTCGTCGGCTTGCTGCGGCGCGTCGTCGGACGCCTCATCGATCTGCTCGGCTAGATCAACAAACTCGACCTGCTGCGCCGGCTGGGGCTCGGGCTCGAAGCTGATCTCGACGGCTTGGGCGTTCCAGTCGCTTTCGTCGTCGCCTGGGGCTTGCTGTTGCTGGGCCTGCCCGACATGGCGTTCGATCATCTGATCGATGGCATCCTTGAGGATGCTGCGGTCAGGCCAGACGGTGCGTTCGCCGGTGAGCTGCTCCTTGAGGCGCAGGCCCTCGACGATGGCGGGGTCGAGCCGAAGCGCCATGTTGACCGCCCACAGCGCCTTGTCGTTGTTGCCCTGATGGTGGTGTTCGAGGGCGTCGCGCATATAGGAGGCGGTCATCTTGGTGCGTGAAAACGGCAGCAGGCCCTGCTTGGCGCCCATGTTGGCCAGGACGATGCTGTCGGCGGCGCGGGAGCCGGCGGCGTAGAGCCCTTCGTCTTTCACTATGGTGGGGGTGATCAGGAAGATGACCTCGCTGCGGTCAATCTCGTCATCCTGGCCGCGGAAGCCGATGCCGACTAACGGCAGGTCACCCAGCACCGGCACCTGCCGTCGCTCGACCTTGGTCGTTTCCGTGAACAGCCCGCCCAGCACGATCGTCTGGCCGGAGCGGACGATGACGTTGGTCGTCAGCTCGTTGGTGGTCTCCTCGGGGATGACGAAAGTGCCTTTGAGTTCGGTGAACCCGGTGGAGACCGACGGCCGCAGCTCCATGCGGATAAAGCCGTCATCACTGATGAACGCGCGGA
>JAZGCX010000130.1:0-4556 GCA_036477175.1 Phycisphaeraceae bacterium | reverse complement strand
GTCAAGGGCACCGGGCGGGTGGTGCTGGGCGATGGCGACTGCGTCAGCGGTGAAAAGTGAAAGGTACAAGGTCAACCGGGGTGCGTTTTTAGCGTCTGATAATCACCTCGTCGTTCATCCGGCACCTTGTACCTGTGGCCGTTCACCCTTAACCCTCCAACCGATACAACCGAAATAATCTATCAGGACGGCGGTCGGTGTGCGCGCCTCCGCCTGGGGTTGTCATATGGTGCTTGTGCGGCTTCATCAATCGGTGGTGACGCGCCTGGTGGCGTGCCTGGTGCTGGGCGGTGTGTGCATCTCGGCCGGGCTGAGCCTGCAGGAGCTGCGCGGGTCTGAAGCGCAGTTGCAGACGCAGATCACACGGGACGTGACGCAAACGGTGCGGCAACTGCAGCAGGTGTTGGCGGACGATCTCGACCATCACACGCCGCCGCAGTTGGCCGAGCGGTTGGAGGTGTTTATCGCTGACGAATGGATCGCGGGTATGCGCGTGGCCTGGTCGGACTGGGCATTGATCGAGTTGGGCCGATGGCCTTCTCAGGATGCTGACATCGATGCGGCGGTGTGGTCGCTGCCTGAACAAGGCATGAGCGGCGGCGACGAGATCAACCTTCGCCGTTCGACATTGGTCAAAGCACCGTTCCTGTACCGCGGTTCGGTGGTGACGCTGGAATTGCTGGTGGATGGTCCGGCGGCACGGCGGCAAACACGGTCGCACATCATGCGCCATCTGGCCGGTCAGTGGTTGATCCTCGCCGTCATGACCCTGGCCGGGCTGCTGATGCTGCGGTGGTGGTTCACCGGCCCGTTGTCGAAGGTCGCCAAGCTTGTCCACTGCACATCATCACCCCAGCCGTTCTACCAACTGGCACGTCAGATGAGCGGCGAGTTCGCGCAGTTGGCCGAGGCCGTCGGCGGCATGCTGGCGCGGATCGACGCCACGTCACAGGCGCTCCGCCGGCGTGAGCGCGCGTTTGAGAACCTCTATCAGTTCGCCCCCGCCGCGATGGTGAGCCTGAACCGGTCGGGCCACATCATCGAAGCCAACCGCCGCGCCGCCCAACTGCTGGGCGTTGACCACGAGTCGGCGCTGATTGATCGGGCGGTGCTGGACGTTGTTCGTCCCGAGGACCGGTCGCTGCTGTGGCAGACGATCGACCGGCTCGATCTGGTTGCGGCTCCGCGATGCGAGCTGCGCATCGAGACCGGCGAAAAGACGATCGACGTGCTGGTCGAATGTGCGGGCGTGCGCGACGAGGACGGCGTGCTCCAGTCAGTGCGGCTGTCGCTGCTGGACGTCAGCGAATCGAAGCGGTTGCAGCGTGAGTTGGCAGACAAGAGCGCGCTATTGAACCTGGTTATCGACCACATGTCCGACGCAATCCTGCTGGTGGACGCCGAGGGGCGGGTCGCTGCGCATAATCAGCAACTGGCCACGCTGCTGCACCGCCGGTCGGACTCGCTCATCGGGCAGGTGTACGACCCGCAGACGTTCTGGGATGACCTGGGCGTGCTCGACCAGGAGCTGTTCCTGACACGGTTGCGTCAGATCGATGCGGACGATTCGCGGTCAGCCCGAGAGCGGTTCGAGACGCGTGTGGGGACGTTCCTGTTTCAGGGGATCCCGGTTCACGACGCGATGTCGAACCGGGTTGGCCGGCTGTGGGTGGTGCAGGAGACCACGCCACAGGAGCGGAGCCAGAGGCTGCTGTTACAGCAGACCAGCCAGTTGCAGTCGCTCAAGCATCTAGGCCAGCAGTTGTGCGGGATCGGCACGGTGGACGACCTGCTGACGACGGCGTGCGAGCAGTTGTACGAGCTGATGGGCGTGGAGGCGGTGGGGATGGCGATCCGGTGGCCGGGGGCCGGCCGACGGAATCGGCAACTGCTGCACCGCGGCCATGGGCCGTACCTGTTGGCTCCGAATCGCGCGCTGATCGACACGGTCGAGCGGCAGTTGATGCCCCGGATCCTGTCGAGCCAGGCCGCGGCGTTCTGGCCGGATCTGCCGAGCAGGGAACAGTGGGCCACAACGTTTGCCCAGGCCGGGTTGACCTGTCTGGCCGCCGCGGCGCTGCGCGCCGGCACCGACAGCCACGGCATCCTCTGGATCGCCCAACGCGGCGGCGAGCGACTTGAGCGCCACCACATCTACCTGCTCGAAACGCTTTGCCCGGTCATCGCCGCTCGCATTGAGGTCGCACAGCTTAATAAGCGAATGCGCCAATTGCATCTGACCGATCCGGTGACCTGCCTGCCCAACCGCCAACAGTTTGAGCAGATGGTCCAACGGCTGGTCCTTCGTCCGGGTTACCCGTGGGCCGCGATCCTGGTCAACCTGGATCACTTCCGCCATCTCAACCAGACGTTGGACCACGAGCAGGCGGACTCTCTGCTGCAGACCATGGGGTCTGTGCTGACCACCGTCTGCCGCAAAGACTGTTTGATTGCGCGACTGGACGGGGCGACGTTCGGTGTGCTGTGCCCGGGGATGCCGGGCGATGCCGCGGCGGTCCTGGCGCAGCGGCTGTGTACCGTGATCGCCGAACAGCACGTGGTCATGCCCGACGGCCAGAAGCAGCGATTGACGGCCAGCGTCGGCGTCGCCTGCTGCCCCGGGGACGGCACGACCCTCCAAGCCGTCCTGGACCGCGCCCGGGCCCGTGTCGAGACGGCCAGGCGCTGCGGCCGCGATCGCGTCGTCTCCAATGACGCTCGTGCCAGGAAGCGGGCCAGTTAACCGGGCCGGGGACCCTTGCCTCCCTACTCCCCATCCTACCGGTCCCAAATGTGAGCGAAAGGTGCACCACTCCCTTGCTGGGCTGGCGGAGCTGTTGTCGGCCCGCCCGCCACCGCATCTGAACGCCCAGCCTGATCCTTTTCCCCGCACGGCGTCCCGGCCTGGGGTGGTCTGGTGACCACACTGGGGGACCGCGATGTTGATTCAAATCGACATTCGCCGCCATCCGGCGAGTGGACCGCTGGCGTGACGCGAGTTTGCGAAGATTCGTAACTTGCTGCAAAATGGTGCGTTGTGTCGACGCCGCTGCGGTTGATGCCGGCATCGGGCCCGTCTGGCAATCCGCTTGTGTATCAAAGGGTGACGCAGACCCTTTATGAGGGAGAAGAGACGATGGACGAGACCGCTTTCCAGTCGAAACTGGCTGAACTGATGAACGAGATTTCCACGCTGCCACAGGCCGAGCGAAACAAGCTCAACTCGCTGGCCCAGGAGACCCAGGCCCGCCAGGCCAAGCTTCGCAAGACCGTGCATGACCTGCAGGAGAGCCTGGACTACCTGCGGCTGTCGATCAAGTATCTGGTCTTCGACCTCGAAGCCACCCGCCGCGAAAACGGCTACCTCCGCAAGATGCTCGAGCAGGATCACGCCGACGAAGGCGACCACCACGAGGCGTCGTAACCGCCTCGGCCAACCGATCAACCGCCACACACTCGCTGCATAGGACGGACACCGATCGACCGGTGCCCGTCTTTTTGTTGGTGATCTGAACCGGCGTCCGCGGTTCGCCAAGGCTGGGCCACATGGCACAACCCGGGTCCAACATCTGCCCGCTCCTCATCCTGGCAGACCCTTGTTCCTACTCTCTATTGCCCATAAGTAGCTACCACCGCCTACGCGGGGCGGCTATGATGTGCCCGACCACCGACACATACCTGCTACACACTACGGAAGGCTGTCGATGAACGAACGCAACCCACATCCCCGCAGCGCGGCCTCGCCATCGCAAAATAACACGCTCTGGCGCCCCTCGCCGCTGCCGCTCACCGCCGCCTTGCCGTACACGCCACACCTGCCCGGGCCGGTCGGCCCCGTCCTCGCCCAGCCGCCCTACCAGCGGTACCGCGAGATGACCATCGACGAACTGCTGCTGGAAAACCGCGTCATCTTCCTCGTCGGCGAGATCAACCACGTCACCGCCACCGGCATCATCATGCGGCTGCTGCATCTGCAGAGCCAGAAGAAGGACATCGATATCAACCTCTACATCAACACCCCCGGCGGCACCGTGGACGACACGTTTGCCATCTACGACACGATGCGCTTCATCAACTGCGACGTCGCCACGTACTGCATCGGCAAGGCGATGAGCGGCGGGGCACTGTGTCTGGCCGGCGGCGCCAAGGGCAAGCGGTACATCCTCCCGCACGCCAAGGTCATGATCCACCAGCCCTATGGCGGGGTGTACGGCCAGACCGCCGACGTCGAGATCCAGGCCGAGGAAATCCTCCGCTCCAAACAACTGCTCAACGAGGTGCTCGCCAGCCACGTCGGCAAGGACGCCGACCAGGTTGAAAAGGACTCCGAACGCGACCGCTTCTTCACCGCCCAGGAAGCTAAGGAGTATGGCCTGGTGGACGAAGTGCTCGAACAGGTCAGCCAAACCAGCCAAGCATGATCCCCCGCGCCACCCCTCGGTGCGATCGCCCTGTTTCGAGACGGGGGCAAGAGCGGCCGGACGCCCTCATATCACGATTCCACGGAACTGCGAATAATACAACATCTAACCCACCTGCAGCATTGCAGCAATCAC
>JAZGCX010000013.1:0-2145 GCA_036477175.1 Phycisphaeraceae bacterium | reverse complement strand
ACAAGGACGTAGTTGCGCATCGGATTCTCCGCGTTGTTGCCGTTTGCTGAAGATGCGCCCGGTCTTTCGGGAGCAGACGCCCAACTCAAGATGCCTCGATCATTCGGCCGCCATGCCCTCGCCAATGGTACAACACAAGTTGCAATCAGCAACCCGGCGACACGGCAATAAGTCTCTTAACCAGGCAACTTAAGGATAAGTTCGCACCTGCCGCAAGTCAACGGATTCTCGTCGCGGCACGCCCGGACCAAAGAGCAATTTGTCCTGTGGCTAGGCTGGCCCGGTTGGTTCGCCCCCCCCAATTCGAGCAACCTATGTCTCGAACAAGTCAATCACTTTGAACTTGTCCCCGTCAAACAGGCCGCGGTCACTAAGCTTGATCTGGGGAATCACCAGCAGCGCCATGAAGGACAGGGCCATGAACGGCGCCGCCAGGGTCGCACCCAGCCCCGCGGCGAGTTGGTTCATCCGGGAATACTGCTCGGCCACGCGGAAGCCGTCGTCGCCGCTCATGAGCCCGGCGATCGGCAGGGGCAGCGCCTGCCGCCCCCCCTTCGACGCCACCGCCAGCCCCCCGCGGTGCTCGATGACCAGGTTGACCGCGTCGCACAGGTCCCGATCGCCCACCCCGACCGCGATGATGTTGTGTGAATCGTGCGCGACCGACGAGGCGATCGCCCCGTCTTTGAGGCCGAAATTCTTGACAAAGCCCACCGCAGGCGGCGCGTCGGCGTAGCGGTTGACCACAGTAATCTTGAGCACGTCGCTCGCCGGGTCGGAGACGACCAACCCGTCCATCACCTTCGGCTTGACCACCACACGGTTGGTGATCACCTGGCCGTCGATCGCTTCGATGACGTTGATCGCGTTGCCACGAGCTTCAACAGCGAAATCGGCAACGGACTTCGGCCGCGCAAGGAAATGATTGATCGTCGGCGGTTCCACCCGCCCCAGCAATGTCCGACCGGCCTCGGCGACCAGCCGGCCATTGATGAACGTCTTCAGCACGGTCAGGTCGTCGAAGTTGTCGATGACAATAAAGTCGGCCGGGTCACCCTCGCGCAGCAGGCCCACGCCCAGGCCGTAGTGCAACACGGGATTCACACACGCGGCGCGCAGCACCTTCATGCGATTGACGCCACACCTCAGGGCTCGCCCGACCAGTTTGTCGATGTGCCCGCGGACCAGGCTGTCGGGGTGTTGGTCATCGCAACACAGCATGCACCGGTCGGGGTATTCGTCGATGAGGCTGTACAGGGCGTCGAAGTTGTGGCAGGTCGAGCCTTCCCGGATCAGGATCTTCGCGCCGTACTTGAGCTTGTCGAGCGCTTCTTCTTTGGTGAAACATTCGTGGTCGGTGCTGATGCCGACCTGGAGATACCGCCGCGCGTCGTCGCCGCGCAGGCCGGGCGCATGCCCGTCGATCGGCTTGCCCAGCCGCTTGGCGATGTCCAGCTTCGCCATCACCTCCGCGTCGCCATTAAGCACACCGGGCCAATCCATCATCTCACTGAGGTAAAAGATCTCGTCTCGCTCCAGCAGTGCCCGCACCTGGTCGACGCTGACCTGAGCACCTGCGGTCTCGAAGGACGTGGCCGGCACACACGACGGCGCACCGAAGTGGAACTTAAACGGCACTTCGTTGCCGCTTCTGATCATGAAATCGACGCCCTCAACGCCCATGACGTTGGCGATCTCGTGCGGATCGTTCACGCTGGCGACGGTCCCGTGCATCACTGCCAGGCGAGCGAACTCGCTGGGCACGAGCATCGAGCTTTCGACGTGGACGTGGGCATCGATGAAGCCGGGCAGCACGCACGTGTCGAACGGCCCGCCGCCTTCGATAACACGGCTGATCCTCCCACCGGCGACCTCGACCGTGCCCGGGAAGCATCGGCCGGCGATCACATCGACGATATTTGCGCTCAGACGCGTTGCGTGCGGGCTCATATCGCTCCATTTGTACCCGTGTGACCATCCCGGCTGCAAACGACGCGGAAATGCCTGAGGCCGATCAAGGATGGCACATCTAAGCAAATACCTCGGCAAGGCCCGGGGTATACTGGCACGCACGGGCCGCCGCGCGTCGCGGCGGGCGTCTGTTGGTGATCCTGTCCGACGTGGGTTCATGCAGCATGCACGGGG
>JAZGCX010000129.1:0-6282 GCA_036477175.1 Phycisphaeraceae bacterium | reverse complement strand
TAAAAAAGACAACCACATTAAACATTTCAACTGGAAACGCGACCTGCTCGATCCGCTTGGTACGCAGGAAAAGGATCGCGTGATTGTCGCGGACATCCGCAATGCCGTCGATGGCGATCCGTCACCCAAGGGCGACGGCGGACTCCTGCATGAAACCCGGGGCATTGAGGTCGGACACGTCTTCAAGCTCGGCTGTAAATACACCGAGGCGCTGGACTTGGCCGTGCTCGATGAGAATAACCAGCGCCAGCCGGTCATCATGGGCTGCTACGGCATCGGGGTGAACCGCATCCTCGCCGCGGCGATCGAACGCGACGGCGGCAACGACGACCACGGCGTCATCTGGCCCGCCGCCATCGCGCCGTATCAGGTCATCATCACGCCGATCAAGTACGAAGGCGAAATGAAGAAAACCACCGACCGCATCGCCGCCGAACTCGAGAACATGACAATAGCCCCGCCCGCAAGGGCGGGGTTAACCCCCGGCTTGCATCAACCGCCCGTCGATGTGCTCATCGACGACCGCGACGAACGCCCCGGCGTCAAGTTCAAGGACGCGGACCTCGTCGGCATCCCCCTGCGCATCACCATCGGCGACAAGGCGCTCAAAGACGGCAACGTCGAGATCAAACCGCGCACGGCCGCCAAAGCTGAACTTGTGCCCGTCGCCACCGCCGCCGCCCGTGCGGCCGAACTGTTGCAATCCCTATAAAGCCGCAACCAGACTTCGGCGAGCTCAAACTTCGACGAGCTCAGTCGAGTCGTCGAGCCGTGGTCACGGGCTTACATCAGTCAAATGGATACACTGGGTCGCATGGACCGAACGGGTGCAGCTCGCGACGCGGCGGTGAAAATCGTGCAGGTGTTGCACGACCACGGCCACACGGCGTACCTCAACGGCGGCTGTGTGCGCGATACGCTGCTGGGGATCGAACCCAAGGACTATGACGTGGCGACCGACGCCAGGCCTGACGTGGTGCGAAGACTTTTTGACAACACGCAATACGTCGGCGAGTCATTCGGCGTGGTGCTGGTTCGGCTCAATCATGTTTCGATTGAGGTGGCGACGTTTCGGATCGAATGGGGTTACCAGGACGGCCGACGGCCGACACAGGTGCAGTTCAGCGACGCCGAGCACGACGCGCTGCGGCGTGACTTTACGATCAACGCCCTGTTCGAGGACCCGCTGGCAACTTCGGAAGCCGACCGCATCATTGATTACGTCGACGGACGGGCCGACCTCGAAGCGGGGCTGATCCGCGCGGTCGGCGACCCGGACCAGCGGTTCGGCGAAGACTACCTGCGGATGCTGCGTGCGGTGCGGTTCGCGGCCTGGCTGGGTTTCAAGATCGAAAAGCGCACGGCCCGGGCGATCCGCAACCACGCGCACCAGCTCGGCCGGATCAGCCCCGAACGCATCGGCCAGGAGGTGGCGGCGATGCTCACCCCGGCGCCCCCGGCCAGGCCCGCCACCGCGATACGGCTGATGCAGCGGCTGCGCCTGGATAGCGCTGTCCTGAACGAGGACCACGCGGCGGTGAAGATACCGACCACGGCCGCCCTGCGCGCCAAGAGGGGCAATCCAATCAGTTACGCCACGGTTCTGGCGGCGTGGATGCTCGACCGGCACGTGTTTCACGATGAAAAAGCGGACACCGCCGCGGTAGAGCGGTTTGTGGAAGGACCGATGCCGGCGGTCGTGCGTCGGTGGCGGCGATCGTTGTGCCTCAGCAACGACGATCGTGATGCGTTGCGTGCCATCCTGACCCATCTGCCGCGTGCGCTGGCGTGGTCGTCACAGGGCGTGGCGCTGCGGAAGCGGCTGCTGGCCACGCCGTGCTGGCCGCAGGTTTTCGCGCTGCTTTGCGCGGAGCGGCACCGGCCGGGCGTGACGGCGTTGGCTGGTCGAATTGACCGCGAGGCCAAGGCGCTGTTCGCCGAAGGGGTGGCGCCGCCACCGCTGGCCAACGGCGATGATTTGATTGCGATGGGCCACAAGCCGGGGCCTGAGTTCCGCCGATTACTAGATGCGGTGTACGACGCGCAACTGGAGGGGCGGATCCGCAGCCGCCAGGACGCGCTGCGGTGGTTGCAGCAGGCCAAATGAGCCGTGGCGCGGGTGGGTGTGGCTGACGTTGGGTACAATCGGACACGGCACCCATGGAGCAATTCGCCAACGAATTGATGACGCACCTGCCCTACGTGGGCGTGATCGGCCTGCTGCTGATCAGCGGCTTCGGGCTGCCGCTGCCCGAGGACATCCCGCTGTTGGTGGGCGGATATCTTTGTGCCCAGGGGTACGCGAACATCTGGGTCATGGTGCCCCTTTCATTCGCGGCGGTGCTGGGCGCCGACTGCATCCTCTACTGGCTGGGGCGCCGCTACGGTCACCACGTGCCCAAGATGCCGCTGCTCCGCCGCTACCTCAACGAGGCTCATCTGACCCGAGCCGAGGCCTCGTTCCACAACCACGGCGGCAAGACACTGTTCATCGCCCGGTTCCTGCCGGGGTTGCGCGCGGCGGTCTTCTTCACGGCCGGCGTGTTCAAGATCCCGTTCTGGAAGATGTTGGCCTTCGATGGGTCGGCTGCGGTGATCAGCGTGCCGGCGCTCGTGCTGGTCACCTATTTCTTTGCCGACCACATCGATCAGATCAAGCACTGGTCCGGCGAAGCCCAGCTTCTGCTGGCGGTAGGCATGGTCGCCGTGATCGGGGGCGTTGTTGCGTTCAACGTGCTGAGGCGGCGCAAGGTGGCGTCGGCCGGCTAAGGTGCCGCGGCGTGCGGCGCACGGTCAAGATAAGAAAGACCTGGCCGGATCGTGACGCCACTTGGCGCGCCGAAGCACCGGGGTCGTAGGCGGCTTGCATCGGGCGTACATTTACCTATCTTCATCGTCATGGCTTCAACCCACCTTGCAGGTCCCACCCAACTGCGTGAATCCTATCGGAGGTTGACAGACCGGCTCGCCGGGGCCGCCGAACGGTCGGGGCGCCGCCCGGGCGACGTGGTGCTGGTGGCGGTGACGAAAAACGCCAGCCCTGATCAGATCCGTCTGCTCGCGGAGATGGGCCACGCCGATCTGGGCGAGAACCGTGTGCAACATTTAAGCCAGCGCGTCGCTCAGCTTGAAGAGTTCCTCTCGCGGAAGCGGATGCTGGCGGGCGCCGTCCCGAAGACCGCCGGCGAAGTGCCCCCTCAGGTCCGCTGGCACATGGTCGGCCATTTGCAACGCAACAAAGTCAAGACCGTGGTTCCCCTGGTCAACCTGATCCACAGCGTTGACAGCCTGCGGCTGGCCGAGGAGATCCACGCCTACGCCGGCCGGCACGACCGGACCGTTGACATCCTGATCCAGGTCAACACCAGCGGCGAGCCGGGCAAGTTCGGCGTCGCCGCCCCGGCGGTCATCCACCTGGCCGAACAGATTAACACGATGATCCACCTGCGCCTTCGGGGGCTGATGACCATCGCGCCGTACAGCGACAACCCCGAAGACGCCCGCACCACCTTCGCCCGGACCGCCGAACTCTTCGGTGACCTGCGTGAGGCCAAGATCGGCGGCGACTGTAACATCCTGTCGATGGGCATGACCGGCGATTTCGAGGTCGCCATCGAGGAGGGTGCCAACGTCGTCCGCGTCGGTCAAGCACTTTTCGGGGAAGCCGATTCAGGCTAGCCAGACCATCTGGCCGAAGATGAAGGCATAGAATAACCTGGTGGACGAACAGGCCCACGAGGCGGCGGCTTGTTCGTGCGCGTGTGCGAGCCGTGTCTGGCGACGCCCGATAATCGAACGCACGCCGATACCGGAACCCACGATGAAGCCCGTGAGTTTGCAAGTCACCCGGCGGTCCGAGCGGTTCCTGTCCGACAATCACCGTGTGATCGCGCGGCTCTTCACCCCCGACGACAAGGGACGGATCAAGTCGATCATCGAACGCGTCCTGTCACTGAGCGAGTCCGAGGCGGCAGCGCTGCTCGAACAGGTTTACACGAACTTCAGGGACCGTCACAAAGACATCCAGGCCGTTTTCGCTCGTCACTACAACGAGGTTCGGGGTTACGTGGACGGCCGGGACATCTCCGAAACCCGCCAGCAACTGCTCGGCGCGTACTTCACGATGGAGTACTCGTTCGAATCGGCGGCGTTGTTCAACCCGTCGATTGTGCCTCACCCGAACCAGGACGGGCTGCCCGACGGCGCGATGCGGTTTCTCATGAGCCTCCGCGCCACCGGCGAAGGGCACGTCTCCTCCATCGTCTTCCGCACCGGCGTGATCGACCGCCACGGGATCGTCTGCTTCGACCTGCTCAGCCCCTATGCCCGCACCGCCCGGCAGGTCGGGGACCAACGCTACGACAAACACACCTTCTTCCTCAAGCTCATCGAGATGGGCGCATTCACCGACGACGCCGAGAAGGTGCTTGAGCGATTACCCGACCTGTTCAACCTCGCCGCCTTGAGCCACACCGTTGACGAAGTCCGAAAACAGTTGAACAACCCCGCGTCGTTTCAGCAGACGGCCGAGAACCTGCTGTGGCTGGCACGGTCGAACTATCACCTCGAACTGCCGCCGGACTGTGACCCGTCGGAGATCGTCATCTTCCCCACCAGCGAGAACGAGAGCAAAGGCATTGAAGACGTGCGGCTGGTCCGTTTCACCGAAGACGACGGCACCAACAGTTACTACGGCACCTACACCGCCTACAACGGGTTCCGCGTCCTGCCCCAGATCATCGAGACCACCGACTTCACGACCATCAGCGTTCACACGCTCAATGGCCGGTACGTCCAGAACAAGGGCATGGCCCTGTTCCCACGACGCGTCGGCAAATGGTACATGATGGTCTCGCGACTGGACGGCGAAAACATGTACCTGATGCGCTCGCAGAACATCCACTTCTGGAACGACGCGACCGTGCTTCAGGCCCCGCAGCACCCGTGGGAGTTAGTCCAGATCGGCAACTGCGGTTCACCGATCGAAACCGACGCCGGCTGGCTGCTGCTGACCCACGGCGTGGGCCCGATGCGACAGTACTGCATCGGTGTGTCTCTGCTCGACCGCGATGACCCGTCCAAAGTCATCAGCCACCTGCCCCAGCCGCTGCTGGTCCCGACCGAACAGGAGCGCGACGGCTACGTGCCCAACGTCGTCTATTCCTGCGGCGCCATGATCCACCACGACATGCTCTTTATCCCCTACGCGATGTCCGACACATCCACCAGCTTCGCCACCGTCTCCGTGCCCGAGCTGCTCAAATTGCTGGTGCCGTAGGCGCCCGGCCGCTCCCTTACTTGTACAGATACATCCCCAACGGCGCGGCGGCGTCGAGCGGGGGGTGCTGCCGGTGGTGGGCATCGATGTACAGCCGGTGCGTCACGCCGTCACCGCCGCGAAGCTCCCAGACGCCCACACCGCTCCGGTCCCCGCCGGCCTCGATGACCTGGACTTGCTTAAACCGCATCGGTCTGAAATCGCCGTCACGCAGGTGACTGAGGTAGGTATGCGCCGCCGCGACTGGACCGGTCGCACCGGGCTGTCCTATCCTGACCGGGTTGTCTTGCGTGTAGCCGTAGCCCGGGTCCCGCGACGTCCGCCCCGGGTCGATCCCGGCAGGATAAATCAAAGACGCGGCCTTCTCGACCGGTCCCGGTTCTTTGTCCACCAACGCGCAGCCGACAGCCAGCACCAGAAGGGGCAACATCGTCGAGATCACGGCTCGGCGGACCATGGCAAACCTCCAGGAACACATGTTTCCGCCACTCACTGCGGATCGTGGTGACATCGCGTTCGTCTCAGGCCGCCATTCTACGCTCGCTGGAACCGTCGACCAATCCGCCCGCCCCCGGAAGCTCCGAACCCCCCGCTCTCGGCCTGCACACATCACATCAGCGCCACCGGGTCCACGTCCACCGCGGTGCGGGCGTCGGCGTGCAGCAGCTTCGCGTTGCGCAACGCGGTCAACAGCTCCTGCAACACCGCAGCGCCCGGCGCGATCAGCTCGATCTGCTGACGGTGGAAACCGGCGATCCGCGCGATGGGGCACGGTGCCGGACCACGCACCCGCACCACATCCTTCAGCCGTCGGTTGAACGTGACCAGGTGAGCGGCGAGCCGCTTGGCCTGCTCGATGCACGCCACTCGATCACGGTCACGAATAACGATCCGTGCCATGCGAGTCGACGGCGGCAGACCCACCTCCCGACGCAGCACCAGCTCCCGCCGGGCAAACGCTTCGTAGTCATGCTTCGACGCCAGCACGATCGCCGGGTCGGTCG
>JAZGCX010000128.1:0-8759 GCA_036477175.1 Phycisphaeraceae bacterium | reverse complement strand
ATTGGGGCTACTACGCGGCCTATGGGTTCGGCGGCGTGGCGGTGGGGATGGTTTACCCGCCGCTGATCGCCTGGCTCAATCAGGGACGCAACGATCATCAGCCGATGCAGGCGACCACGCGCACCCTCATCGCATTCTGTGTGGCGTGGAATTTCGGCATGATCAGCGGACAGGTGACCGGCGGCTGGCTGTTTCGCCAGTGGGGGCCGAGTTGGCCGCTGTTCCTGTCGACGGCACTGGCGGGGCTGAACCTCGCGGTGGTCCTGCTGGCCGGCCGAGCCCCGTGTGTGCCGACCCAAGACGAAACCGCCCCGCCGTCACAGGTCCTTCAGCACCGAGCGCTGTCATTGTCGTTTGCCAGGCTCTGTTGGATCGCCAACCTCGGCGGCGCGTTTTCGATGAGCATGGTGATGCATCTGTTTCCCCAACTGGCGGTGGCGTTGGGCGTGCCGCCCGACCTGCACGGGATCATGCTGGCCAGCAGCCGAGCGGTGGTCATCGCTACGTACCTGTTGATGCACTACTCGCGCTTCTGGCACTACCGGTTTGGCCCGGCCCTGGCGGCGCAGGCCGTGGCGTTGATGGGATTGGTGACGTTGGCGACGGCCCAAACCACCGCGGCTTTGACGCTGGGGCTGATGGGCCTGGCCGTGCTGTTGGGTTATAACTACTTTGCCAGCCTCTATTACAGCACCAGCAGCAGCGGCGACGACCGCCGGGGCGCCGCCAGCGGGCTGCATGAGGCGACCCTGGCGCTGGGCTTCGCCGGTGGGGCGGTCTGCGGCGGTGTGGTTGGCCGCTATATGGGTAACCGAGCCCCGTACCTGATGGCCGCCGGCGTCGTCATACTCTTGGCGATCGTTCAAGTCGCCGTGTACTGGCGGCGGGTGCGACCTCATCTTACGTATCAGGAGACCGGCTGTTGAGCCGGATGCCGGTCCGGCCCAGCCGTGTGGCGATAGACCATGACGCGGGTTTTGCCGGCCTGTTTGGCCAGGTACAGCGCGTGGTCGGCGTGGGCGATCAGTTGCTCGGGGCTCGCCGGCCGCGAGTCACACAGCGTCGCCAGCCCGATGCTCATGGACAGCCTGCCCGCCAATTTGGTCTGTCCCAGCAGCGCCTGGGCGGCGAGCTTGAACTGTTCGAGGATGCGGGTGGCGACGTGCTGCGCACGTTGCAGGTCCGTATCGGGCAGCAGCACGATGAACTCGTCACCGCCGAACCGCCCGGCTACGTCACTTCGGCGGCAGTTGGCCTCCAACACGCTGGCCGCACGCTGCAGCAGCTCGTCGCCGCACTGGTGGCCCAGCGTGTCGTTCAGTTCCTTGAACGCATCGAGATCGGTCATGATGCACGCCAGGTCGCGGCCGTGCCGGCTGCATTCGGCGAAGCAACGCTCCATCGCCTGCCCGAACGCCCGGCGGTTGGCCAAACCGGTCAGCGGGTCGGTCGCCGCCATCGTCTCGAGCTGCGCCACCGCCTCCTCGAGTTGCTGGTTCTTGATCCGCACCTGGTCGAGCGTCTGCTTCAGTTGTTCTTCCAGCTCCTGGTTGTATTGCTTGGTCTTCCAGATCGCCAGGTTCTTCTCCACCGCCACGGGGATCGCAAACAGGTAGTCGCCCGCCTTGACGATGTAGTCGTACGCGCCCCGCCGGATGGCCGTCAGCGCGTACTCCAGCACACTCTCACCCGTGACGAACACGACCGGCAGATCGGCACGGCGTTGAAGCAGTTGTTCAAGAAGCTCAAGCCCCGTCCCGTCAGGCAGGTTGATGTCCGACAGCACCATGTCAAAATCGCCGGTGTCGACCGCCAGGGCCTGCGCGATCGTCGAGCAACGGCGGACACAGTCGCACCCGAAGTGGTCACGCAGCGTCTCACAGATCAGGTCTGCGGCATCGGGATCGTCCTCAACGAGCAATAGCCGGGGCACGTGGTGAACTGACATTGGTACGATGTCCCCTTTCAATCCCACTACCCTAGGCGCGGACTCTCCCACCCAAACCTCAGCATCGGCAGGTTCGCACCGCCCGTTTAGACCGGTTTCCGACCGCTGGCGACCAACGGCTCCCGCCCGGCGAGCGATGCCCCCCGGCTGCTGCCAATAAGCCTCACTCCGGACGCCTGGACGGCGCCGGTGCAACGACCGGCTCCGAATCAACCACGCTGCGGTCGAGCGTGAAGTGGAACGTGCTGCCTTGACCCAATTCGCTTTCGACCCAAACCCGACCGCCGTAGGTCTCCACGATCGACCTGACGGTGGCCAACCCGACGCCGCGTCCCGGCACTCGATGCGATCCGGAATGTTTCGCCCGTCGAAACACCAAAAAGATCGACTCCCGGTCCTGCTCGGCAATCCCCGGACCCGTGTCCGAAACCGTAAAGTGCCAATCACCTGCCCGTTCGTCGCACGAGACAACGATCCGACGCGTCGGGCGGTCCATCATGTATTTGACCGCGTTGTCAAGCAGGTTCTGAAACAACTGCCTCATCCGGTTGCGCTCGGCGAAGATCACAGGCAGCGGCGATTTGATGTCGAGCGTGATCCGCCTCCGCTCCAGGTCGTAGCTGAGGCTGTCGGCCAGGTCGCGCACCAACGCATCAAGATCGACCCGGTCGCGCCGGCCCGGCCGGGTGCGGATTCGCGACAGCTCAAGAAGGTCCTGGATGAACTCGGTCTGCACCTTCACGTTCGCTTTGATCCGCTCCAGCTTGTTCAACACGTCGTCGGCCAGTTGGTTGCGGTACTTCATCAGCAGCATCGCCGTCATCCCCCCGATGTTCCGCAGCGGTGTGCCCAGGTCGTGACTAACGGCTCGGAGGAACTCGTTCTTCTCCTCGATCTCGGCTTCGAGGCGGGCATTGACACGCTCGAGCTCAGCAGTGCGCATCGCCACCTTCCGCTCCAACGTGGTATTGGCCCGCTGAGCCTTCAGGCGCGCGGCGTACAGGTTCCGCGCCATCTGGTTGAATGCCGCGGCCAGCGCACTCAACTCGTCGTCCCCTTTGACCCGCACCGGCACGGGGACCTGAAGCGCTCCGATCCGTTGGGCCTCGGCCACCAGTTGTCGAAGCGGCGCCACCCACCGACGCACCGCCCAGATCACCACCGGCAGCGACACCAGACACACCACCGCCGCCACCGTCAAATGCATCACCCACAACTTGGTCAACGTCGCCGGCATGGTGTGGTCACGAAGCGCAAGCACGACGAAACCTTCAAGCCGATGGCCCTCGGGCGCTCTCCGCCGCGGCGCGCCGGTGCGCAGCGGCGGGTCCCAGATCGCCGCCCGGTGCACGGCCAGGTCACCGCGATCGCCCAGAAACATCGGCCAATCGACGACAAAGGACTGTTGGTCGCCGCTTCGGAACCGGCGGTTGTAAGCAATCAACGCCGGGACGTCAGACGTACGACTGTACAACACGTAGCCGTCAGGGTTGAGCACCTGTACAAAGGCGAAACGCGGATCGAGGCTCAGCCCGTCCAAGGCCTCGTCGGCTTCGACTGTCCATTGTCCCTCGGCCAGTCGGCCCGACAGCGAAGCCGCCAACGTCTGCGTTACCATGAGCACGCCCTGCCTGTGATGGGCGCTGATCGACGAGCGCGCGATGTAATTCAGCCACAGTGTGCACAGCAGAGTCGGCACGATGACCAGAGCCAGCGCCCACAGCACCAACTTCCGCTGAAGCGCAGTGCCGGACCGATCGGCGGCGGATCGCGGCCCGGGGTCGGGCCGCTGCGACGGGGCAACATCCATCTTCTTTTCCCTATGCCTTATCAGCCCTTGGATCGGCAGGATCAACCAGCCGCTTAACGGCCGGGACATGCACACGTCCACGCACACCTAGACCTTGGTCGTTGCAAACCCCCGGCTTTACAGCGCAGACGGATCACCGCGCCCGGCCACGGCGCCGCTTGCGGCGTGACGCCGGGCCGCGTTAGACTGCCACCATGGTCCCCAACTCGACCCACCCGCAAGCGACCTATGCGGCCGTGGTTGCCACCGGGCTGCTGGCCGTTCTGTTGGCAAGCATCGGGTGCGCCGGCGGACAGGCCGATGAGCCTGGCCCGTTGGAAATCCGTGCCGACGCCTACGGCCGCACCTACGAAGCCGCTCGCCGGGTCCTACGCGACCATGGCTTCGAACTCGATCGCCAGGACTACCGCTTCGGACGCATTACCACCCGGCCGTTGGGTTCGCCCACCATCGTCGAAATCTGGCACGGCTCAAACAGCACCGTCGGCCAGGCCGCGGAAAGCACCATCAATGATCAACGCCGCCTCGTCACCGTGATGCTCGACCCGGCGCCGGAGCCATCCGACTTGTCGGCCGAAACGGTCGAGCAGTTCACGCCAACCGAACCGGCTGCGTATCTGCTCCGCGTCGAAGTGACCATCGAGCGACACGAGCACCCGCAGCAGCGGCTGTCCGGCTCCACCAAGCCCAACCGATTGATCAACCGGCTCAGCACCGTGCCCACAGAACTGAAACGCCGCGGCATCGAAGGCGAATACTGGCTGCCCATCAGCCGCGACCCCTATCTCGAACACCGCCTGCTGACCGCCATTGTCCGACGGTCACAGGAGCTTGCAAACCCGAACAACTGATCGGGCTGACCGCCGGTTCACCGGCTCAACAACATGACGACTCAAACTCAACGAAAAACGCTGCGCATCGGACACAGCCCCGACCCCGACGACGCGTTCATGTGGTTCCCCCTGGCCAACTTCCCCAACGGCACCGGACCCGGCGGCAAAACATATACACCCGCCATCGACACCGGGCCCTACCACTTCGTCCACGTGCTCGAAGACATCCAGAGCCTCAACGAACGCAGCGAAAAGGCCGAACTGGAAATCACCGCCCTCTCGATCCACCAATATCCTTTCGTCGCCAAACACTACGCCCTGACCAGTTGCGGCTCGTCGATGGGTGACAACTACGGCCCCATCCTCGTTGCGACACAGCCGTTCAACCTAAGCGACATCAAAGGTAAACGAATCGCAATCCCCGGCCGGCGCACCACCGCCTGGCTCGCCCTCCAACTGCTGCTGCATGAACACGGCCTAAGCGCCAACAACATCACCATTGAGAATGTGATGTTCGACCAGATCATTAACCGCGTAGGCACAGGCGAGTTCGATGCCGGCCTGCTCATCCACGAGGGCCAGCTTACCTATGCCGATGCCGGTTTGCACAAAATTGTGGACCTCGGACAGTGGTGGACGCAGTCGCGCAAGCTCCCCCTGCCGCTGGGCGGCAACGCCATCCGCCGCGACCTCGGCGATCAGATGCGCCCCATCTGCTCGATCCTGCTCAACGCCATCCGATATGCGCTCGAACACCGCGACCAAGCCGTCGAATATGCCCTGAACTACGCCCGCGACATGGGCGCCGACCTGGCCGACCGGTTCGTCGGCATGTACGTCAACCAGTGGTCGCTCGACTACGGCGACCGTGGCCGCCAGGCGGTGACACAACTTTTAACCGAAGCGGCAAACGCCAACCTCACCCCCGACCTCGGCGAAATCGACTTTGTCGAGCCTTGAGCGAGCTGGGCGTGACTTCGGCGCGCTCATACTCTCAACCAATTCAATAACGCCGCACCTTCACCGCCGCGCTGCCGATCTCCAGGCTCACGATCATGTAACGCAGTGCGTCGCAGGCGTGGTCCGGGCCGTCCTTGACCGGCCAGGGATTGGCCGGCCGATCCACGTCAAAGTGATACTTGCTCAACGCCTCGATCAGCCGCACGCAACGCCGATCGATCAGCAGGGTGCCGCGATCCAATCGGCGTCGGATCCGCTCGACGCCGTCACGAATCCCGCGGCGGTGTGCACGGACCGTGTACCCGTGTCGGCGGAGCACCTGGATGTCGGTCAGCCCGGTTTGGCTGTTGCGCTGACCCCCTGCCGGATCGACGCCGATCCATACCGGCACCGGCCAACAGCGCTGTTCGATCCGCACCAGGTGTTGCTCAAGCGTCTGGCTTTCTTCCACATGTTCATCCAACACCTCCACCACGCACTGCTCCACATCGCCGCCGCCCCGCACACGCGCCAACAGCATCACCAGTGGGCTGCGCATCCCAAAGTCCATGCCCGCGATCATCAGATCACCTTCCCCACCTGCCGCTTGCGGCTTAGCAGCCACCGCGGTCGACGACCCCAGCCTCGGGCTGCCAGCCCCCGCGCGATCCCCAACCACGTGTTTGTCCACCTCAAACCCCGGATACACACTCTCGCTCCGCCGCGGCTGCTTACACATCATCTCACTGGCCCACGCCTCGTCGCTGCTGCGGTGCCACTGGTCAACCAGGTCATCCACCGGCATAAACCCGTGGGCGTGCTTGGCCCGCCCCTGGCAATCGTCCCACAGCACACACTTGCCGCAGTCCCGTGCCGGCGGGCACCGCTCGATCACGTCCAACGCGCTCCACTTGATCAACCGGGCGCTCCCAACGCTGCCAACCCGGTCCACCAACCGGTCCATCAAACCGAACGGCCGATGCATCGTAGACAGCGCTTCAATCGCGCCGCGAACATAGACGCTGCCGCACCGACCGCTGCGCGTCACCCGCTGGGCCGCCTCCCACACGTCCGGTCGAAACTCCTCCACCTCATCGCACCGCAGCTTGTGCACCCGCGTGCCGCGGACCGACCGGTGCGACTGGGCCAGCACCTCCGCCGCGCTGCCGTTGACCAGCTCGATCCGTCGTTGCGTCGGCTCGCGCGCCAATACCTGTCGCAAAACCGGTGACCGAAACATCTGCCGCAGGTAACCGTACATCTTGCTCGACTGCTCCAGGCTCCCGCCGAGGATCCGCACCTGAATGCCCGGCTTGAACAGCAGGTCCACAAGTGTCGCCACCGCACCCAGCATCGTCTTGCCACCGCCGCGATTCGCCCACACCAACACGTCCCGGCCACGCGCCGCCTCGCCATCTGCCAGACCCGCTTGCCGCTTGGCAACCGCTGCCCCGTCCTCAAAGAACGTATGCACCAGATACACAAACGGCGCCGCACTGCCCGCCACGATCGGCTTGCGCGGCACCCGCAGACCCACAAACATCCGCACAAACCGATGCAACTGATCCGGCGTGCGCGGCCGAATCGCCTCGATCTGACGCATCCATTGCCGGCTTAGTCCAGGTCGTCGAGGCAAAGGTCCTGTCCTTCCATCGGGTCGTCGTCGCCAGCGTCGTATTCATCATGGGCCAGCCGCCGCGTCATCCGCTCAAACTCGTCAAACATCTGCTGCTGGTGTTGATCCAACGCCCCCAGGCGCTCGTCGGCCACCGCTGCGGGGTCCACCTCCGCCCGCTTCAGGTCCAGCCGCAGCAGGTCCACGCACGCCCGGCGGGCGACGTCGGGTTTGCCCTCGGCCTGGTCCTCTTCGGTGGCCAGCTTGATCAGCCGCGTCGCCGCCAGGAGCCGGTACCGCGACAGCAGGATCTGCGTCTGCAGGTCCGCCAGCTTGCACAGCCCGCTCAGCACGCGCTGGTTCGATACATCCGACACCCAGATCGCCAGGTCGTCGGGATTCAGCCGATGTTCCTCGGCAAGCGCCACCAGGTCGTGCTGAGCGCCGAGAATGTCCCGGATCAGCGCCGCTTGACGTTTCGGTCCGATGCGTTTGCTCATTGCTCACTGCTTTCAACTAGTTGCATCAATGCTTCTTCACGCCTGCCGCCGATCAGCTTCAATCGCTGTTCCAACTGCCGTCGTTGCGCCGGCAGCAGGAAGAAGTGCACCGGCACCGGCACCTGCTCCAACGGCTGCGGCGGCCGCGGCGGCGGCGGCGGGGCGTGCAGCCGAAGCAACCGCTCAAGACCCTCCGCCTCCTCGGGGAGCTGCTTTGCCAGCGACTCAATCTTCAGGCGCTTGGATAATTGCGCCACCAGCGCCGCACGCTTGTGCGGATCGTCCTGACCCTGCAACCGGTTCAGCGTCGCCACAAGCAACAGCGCCTCGTCGTCATCCACCTCCCACACCACACATCGCGCCTCCGCACGCCCCAGTTGTTTCAACGCCCCAGCGCGATGATGGCCGTCGAGAATCTGGTACGTGTTTGGCTGATCCACCGACCGAACGATGATCGGCGGATACCGATCGGTGCGCTCCAGGTGCGCCACAAGTTTGTTGAACATCCCGGCCGGCATCACGTTGCTGTTGCCTGGATGCGGCTTTAGCCGATCGAGCGGAATCGTGACGATATCCATCAGGCGGTTTCCTTGGTGGATTGGCGATTGTCCTTGAGGAAATAGACCGGCTCACACAACAGCCGCTGCCGGGCGGCGCGTAACTGCTCGGCCGGGTCGGTGCTGTGTTTGCACGATCGGCCGAACGTCCTGCGGTACCAACGGTGCAGTTCGCCCAGCAGCCAGGAGTGCTGCGCCTCCGGCAGCGCGTGGATGCGCTCGAGCGTTCGGTCGAGCGTCGCCAGGTCCACCGCGTCGAAGCCACACGCTCCCAGCGCGGCGATGAGCCGGTCGTCAAAGACGTGCGGCGGCCGGTGATACGCCTGCATCCCGGCCCGCTCGAAAAACGGATGCACCTTCCCCATCGCCGCCAGTGACTCGGTGAAGATCGTCTGCGGATCGTCAAGCGACGCCCGCACCAGCCGCACCGCCAGCCCCAGCCCCCGCCACTGCGGGTGCACGACCACGCGGCTGATGCAACGCAACTCGGCATTGAGGACCCGGGCCCGTTGCGATGCGTTCCGCCACACGCCGTACCGGCCCGACAGCGCAAAGTC
>JAZGCX010000127.1:0-3169 GCA_036477175.1 Phycisphaeraceae bacterium | reverse complement strand
TGCGATTCCAGATACACCGTCATCGACACCAACGCCGCTGCGATCACCGCCAGCGGTACAAGCGGCAGCAGATCACGCCATCCCAATCGATCACGCTTCCACCACAGCACCAGCAACAACGCCAGCGGCAACGAGCACGTGGCGGTCTTGCTCAACAGCGCGCAGACAAACAGCACGAGCCCCACCCCGTAGGCCGTCCACTGCCCGGGGCGGCCCACCGGTCGCAGCACCGTTGGGGGCTCTGTGCCGTAAGGGGCGAAAAAACGCACAAATGCCAACGCGGAGGACAAGAAAAACAGCGTGGACAGCACGTTCTTCAGTTCGGTGATCCACGCCACCGATTGCACGTGCACGGGGTGGACGGCAAAGATTGCCGCAGCCACCCAGGCACCGGGGATGCGCAGCGTTCGCAGCAGACGCCACAGCAGCACCGCATTCGCCGCGTGCAGCAGCACGTTGACCAGGTGGTAGCCAAAGGTTCGTTGCCCCCACAGTTGGTGCTGCACCCAGAAGGCCGAGCTCGTTAGCGGATAGTACTGGTGCCTGTAATGCTCGCCCACGACGTCGGTCCAGATTCGGCCCAGGCCGCCCAGCGATTCCATCCGGGTGTCTCGGGTCAGGTAGGCATCGTCGTCCCAGATGAGCCCGCCGTGCATCGCCGGGATGTAGGCCGCCAGCGTCATCACCACCAGCAGCGCTGCCGCCGCGATAAATCCGCTGCGGCGTGTCATGACCAGCCACTGAAAATATCCGGTCATGGCACCGCGTTTTGTGTTACCGAAACCTTGCCTGTTCATGCCGTGTGAACCCGTCTCAGACCCGAGCCCCTGTAACGGCCCAGCGGATTGAGGGTTAGGGGTTGAGGGTTGGGGCGTGGGAGTGCGCCACGGATGCACACAGATGAACGCGGATGAGATGGGTTATTCACCCGGATTGTTGGCCACGCCGACCACCGAGAACGCCGAGGACCATGGACTTTGGCCCTTGGATTTGCGACTTGGCACTTGCCGGTTTTCCCCATTTTATTTAGACCAGTCCTGGTTTCTCTGTCCCCGGTTTCTCTATCGGTTTCTCTATCGCGGGCTCGCCGATCTACGGCCGCACCGCTTCGGAACCCATCCTGGGTCGTCGTGGGGTCAGACAGGATACTGCATCTGGGCGCAACGACTGCGTCCTTGACAAGTTCGCACCGTTACGTTCAGATCACCCAGCGGCAAATCGTCGCTTGCCGCGACCAAATCCCTTGTCCGGTTTACTCCAGTACACGATGGATATACCAAGATGCGATTTCACGGAACGTGCGTCCTAACCGGTGTCCTGCTTCTGTGCATCTTCGCTGGATGTAACCAAACCGGCCCTGGCATGGTGACCACCGGGCGTCCCCGCTACCACCAAGCCGTTCAGCGCACCGACGCCGAGCAGATGCTCCTGAACGTGGTGCGGCTGAAGTATCGCGACACCCCGTTTTTCCTGCAGGTGGCGAGTATTTCCGCCAACTTCGAGTTCGAGGGTTCGGCCGATGCAAGTGTCAATCTCCCCAACAACGGCTCTGCGATCTGGGACCTGGCGGTCGGCGGTCGCGTCCTGGAATCCCCAACCGTGACTTACACACCGCTGCAGGGAGAGCAGTTCGTGCGACAACTCATGTCCCCAATCGATTTGAACACGGTCCTGCTCTTGTATCATTCCGGGTGGTCCATCGACCGGATCTTCCGGGTCTGCGTGCAGGAACTCAACGACGTACCGAATGCTCCCACGGCTGCCGGCCCGACCCCGGACGACGCTCCGACCTACGAGACTTTTCAAGAGGCCACGCGTTTGCTCCGGTCTCTGCAACGCCGCGGCGACCTTGAGCTGGGATCGGCCGACGACGAGCAAGGGGGCCTCAACCTCCGGTTGAAGCCGGAGGCGCTCGAGTCGCTCCAGTGGCAGCGGCTTGCGGCCATCCTTTCGTTGCCGAGCGAACGGAACTCTTTCCACATCACGATGGGCGTTGGACGGGTACGAGAAGAGGGTGAGATCCGCCTGATCACGCGATCACTCGTTTCGGCCCTGTTCTATCTATCACACGGCGTTGCCGTGCCCCCCGAGGACGAGGCGGCCGGTCGCGTCACGCTGACACGCCAAGCGTCCGGTGAGCCTTTTGACTGGCACAAGCTGACCGGGGACCTGTTGCGTGTGCAGGTGAGCCGCGAGCCGCCCGACAACTTCGCGGTGCGGACCCGTTATCGCAACACCTGGTTCTACATCGACGATTCCGACCTGCCATCAAAGTCAACATTCACCATGCTGGGGCAGCTGTTCCAGCTACAGGGCGGCGATGTGCCTACGACTGCCCCGTTGCTCACGCTGCCGGTCTCGCGGTGACCGGTCCGCCACTCGTTCGTCAATCATCGTGAACCTGCCCGGCACGACTGCGGCAACGGCGCAGCAGGGTCAGGCTGCCGAGGGCGAGCAAGGTCAGCGTTGCCGGTTCGGGGATGACGGCGATCCGGGCCGCGGCGGCGCCGCAGCGGATCACGACGGCTGCAGATCTGCCAGGCGCGCGCCTTCGATGTCGGGGTGGATGTCGAAGACGCGGTCGAGGCGCAATGTGCGGAGGATGTCGCCGACCACGCCCTTGACATTGGCCAGTTTCACCTCGCTGCCCCTCTCGGTCAGCCGCTTGTGCAACAGCAGCAGCAGCCCGATGCCGACCGTGGACACGTACGGCACCCGGGCACAGTCCACAATGACCTTTGCCACACCCCCATTGATCAACTTCTCCAACTTGCCGGCCAGCTCGTCCGCCTGTTCCGAGTTGATCCGGTCGTCGGCCGCCACGATCAGCGTGTCCTTGTCCTGGTCGTGGTAAAAAAACTCCATACTTCCTCTCCGCAGCGACGATTGAAATGCCTCCATAGTTAAACACAAAGCCGTGTCACGATCAATGAAAATCTTTGATGTGACACGATTTTTATCCGAATGTCCGCGCCCCACTGCGTTTATCCGCAGGCCGCCTCGTGAGGGGGTAATACCCATCCAAAATTGAGCATATCGCGTTGTCCGCTCTGAGCACCGCATGGAAATGCGGTGCTGGCACCGCCTTACCGCCCGGTGCTCAAGTTTCGAACGCGCATGTTTCAACTGCAATCGGCCGACCCGGCTGCGTCGGTGGGGAAACGGCCGA
>JAZGCX010000126.1:0-7203 GCA_036477175.1 Phycisphaeraceae bacterium | reverse complement strand
GGCTTCAGCCCCGGCACGCTCAACGTGGCGGGAAACTACAATCAGAGCGCTGGTTCCACACTGGCAATCGAACTGGCCGGCGCCGGCGGTGTGCCCGGCACCGACTTCGACCAACTGGCCGTGACCGGCGACGTGACCCTCGACGGCACGCTGGAGGTCAGCACGTTTGGCGGATTCACGCCGCTGCCCGGGATGTCGTTCGACATCATCAGCTTCGGCGGCACACTGAGCGGCACCTTCAGCAGCATTGTGAACAGCACCGGTTTGGCGGGGTTGCTGTTCGCTGTCAATAGTGTCACCTTGGAGCTGGACGGTCTCGGCGGCGACCCTAACCTGGACGGCGTCGTGGGTTTCGGCGACTTCGCCATCCTGCAGACCAACTTCGGCCAGCCCGGCAACTTTGCAGACGGTGACTTTAACGGGGACGGGTTCGTCACGTTTGCCGACTTCGCGATCCTGCAGAACAACTTCGGCGTGACCGTCGCCCCTGCGAATGTGCCCGAACCCGCCACGCTCACGCTGCTGAGCCTGCTCAGCCTGGCGGTGCTTCGCCGGCGTCGATAAGTCACTTCAATCCCGCAGGCATCAGCCGATCGTGCCGCCGATGGGAACCGAACCAACAGGTCGCCGTGTCGCGGCAAATAAATGACTTCGTTACCGCCTTGACGGCCTGTTTCCTGACCAAAATCACTTCACGGTGCTAAACTGACGTGGCAATGGGACAATCTGGTGCTATATATTCTTTGTGACCAGCAGCTTTCAACCCTGCTGGCGACGGCATCCACACGGCCCGGGGTCTGACCGCATATCATGACCTCAGGAGCAGGAGAGAGATGAGCACACGCCACACCGGCGCGATTTTGGGGGGCATTCTGGCTCTTACGCTGGGCGGCGGGGTCGCATACGCCAAGCCACACACCCTCGGCCTCAACTTCACCGGCACGGAGCTACTCCAGGGCAGCAATCTCATCCCACCCGACACGATGGGGGCGGTCGGTCCAAACCACATTGTTGAGCTGATCAACGGCCGCTACCGGGCTTATGACAAGCTCACCGGGGCACAGGTCGCCAACCGGAGCCTGAACGGCTTCTGGGCCAGCGCGGGGGCCGGCCCTACCGGGGACAGCTTCGATCCCCGTGTGGTTTACGACCCATTCAGTGAGCGGTTCTTCGCCACCTCGGTGGACAACGTACGGGACGATAACCACTTCCTGATCGCGGTGAGCAATACCTCCGATCCCTTGGACGGTTGGGCCGGCTTCGCCATTGATAGTGACTCGGACGACACGCGCTGGGCGGACTTCCCGATGCTCGGCTACAACGCTGACATCGTGTACGTCGCAGCCAAGATGTTCGCGCAGCCCAGTCAGGGGGTCCTTTCCGAAACAACGGTGCTGGCGATCCCCAAGGCCGACCTGCTCAACGCCGTGCCCACCGTGGCCAACGCCACGTTGTTTGAGGACGTTCAGGGCACGACCAACACCTTCCCACACCCCGCCGTGGACCTGGACAACGGCACGGACCCGGCGGCGCTATGGTCCGGCCATCTGTCATTTGGCACGGACTTTGTCATACGGTCCAACATCACCGGGCCACCCAACACGCCGACACTGGCGGTCGAGGCCGCCGTTATCTTCTCGCAGGACTTCACGATCGCGCCCGACGGCGAACAGCCCGGACCCAAGAAGGACCTGGACAACATCGACGACCGGTTCAGCTCCGCCCTGGTGCTCCAGGAGGGTTCCTACTGGGGCGTGCAGGCGGGGAATTCCGGCGGCCGATCGGCCGTGCGCTGGTTCGAAATCAATGCCAGCGACAACCAGCTTCTTCAAGAAGGCCTGATCAGCGACAGCGACTTGGACCTGCTGTACCCGTCGATTGCCGTCAACGAGTTCGGCGACATGGTGGTCGGCTTCACCGGCACCAGCGAAAATCAGTTCCCCAGTGCTTATGCCGTCGTCGGCGAGACCGACCAGGCCGGCAACACCGCCTTCGACAACCTGATCCTGCTCCAGGCGGGGGTCGATGACTACGAGCGACTCGATAGCCAAAACCGCAACCGCTGGGGGGATTACAGTGCGACCGTTCTGGACCCCAGCGATCCGTTCCGCTTCTGGACGTTCCAGGAATTCGTTTCCGCCGAGGACATCTGGGCGATCCAGATCACCGAGCTGCTCCTGACGCCCTCGATCGACGGCGACACGAACCTGGACGGCACGGTCAGCTTCGGCGACTTCGCCATTCTACAGAATCATTTTGGAGATCCCGGGAATTGGCTGGACGGTGACTTCGACCGTAACGGTGTCATCACGTTCGCCGATTTCTCAATTCTGCAGAACAACTTTGGCGCGTCGGCAGCGCCGACCGTGGTGCCGGAACCGGCCTCGATCACGCTGATCACATTGGTTGGCGTCGCAATGCTCACCCGCCACCGCCGCTTCGCATAACGGTCGGTGCGTGGATCGTCTAAATGGAGGTGAGGGGATTCGAACCCCTGACCTCTTGCATGCCATGCAAGCGCTCTCCCAGCTGAGCTACACCCCCGATCATCACCACGCCGGCCGATCCAGTCGTGTGTGCCAGTATAGGATCGGCCTGGGACGGCATCAAGGCAAGGCGTCGGCCCCAGAGCGAGCTGCTGCTTGATTCGCAGCGAGCCAAACCCATGGTATAATGCTGGGCTTACATCCGGTACCGGAGACCTCGATGTCGTTGCAAGAAAAACTGCGTCGGCTTTACAACCTGGACCGGCAGGTCCGCGGCCTGCAAGCTCGGCTCGACGCCGCGACCTCCCGCCTCGATCAGCATCAAACCCACCACCAACAAATCAATCAGCAACAACAGGAACTGGCTGACCAGGTCAAGCACGTCCAGGTTACCGCCAACACGCTCGAAAAACAGGCCCAGGACATCGACCAACGCGTGGCCAGGCTCCGCGAACAGATGGGCACCGTCACGAGCAACAAGGAATACTCGGCCCTGCTGATAGAAGTCAGCACCCTCAAGAACGACAAGTCGAAACTCGAAGACGAGGCGCTGGAGCACATGAGCCGGGCCGACGAACTCAAACGCGATCTGGCTGAGCTTCACGAACGCATCGCCCAGCAACAGAAGATGGTGAATGCGTCCGAGTTGGAAGTCACGGCGTGCCAGGACGAAGTCGGCGAACGGCTGGAGAGCCTCACCGCCCAGCGCGATCAAGCCGCTCGGGACGTTCCCCCCGAGGCATGCGCGGTCTTTGAACGGCTTGCCGCTGATTATGACGGCGACGCGATGGCCCAGATCACCGAAGAAAACCGCAAGGCGATGGAATATACCTGCGGCGGGTGCTTCATGAACCTGCCGGTTGAAATGGTCAACACGCTGATGATGCGGCCGGACGCACTGGTCCGCTGCACAAGCTGCGGCCGCATCCTCTATCTCGACGAACAGATCAAGGCGTCGTTTGCCCGCTGACCACCGCGAGGTCCAACCGCTCGCCCATTCCTGCCCCCCCGCTTTAGCCTGTATGGACGTCAGCATCTACATCGACGGCGGCGCGCGTGGCAACCCGGGGCCGGCGGCCGCAGGTGTTGTCATCCACGACGACAACCACGCCAGGACCCTGCTCGAAGCCGGCTTCTTCCTGGGCACCATGACCAATAACGCCGCCGAGTACCACAGCCTGATCCGGGCCGTGCAACACGCGGTCAAACTCGGCGTCAAAACCGCCAACGTCCTGTCCGACTCGCAACTCCTGGTCCGTCAGATCACCGGCGAATACCGGGTCAAGTCGGCCGACCTCCGGCCGTTGTACGAACAGGCCCAACGCCTGCTGCTGCGGTTCGATTCGTGGCAGATCCGCCACATCCGTCGCAAGGACAACAAGCGCGCCGACCAGTTGGTCAACATGGCGCTCGATCAAAAACGCGATGTGATTGTTGGCGGCAACGCGTCGGATTCGACCGACACGGCGGCGAAACAACAACCCGTCGAAACCGATCCGCGGTGGACCGTTGAACTCGTCGGCAAGGCCGGCCAGTCATGTCCGCTGAACTGCCCCACGGGCAAACGATTCGCTTTCGGACCGGGCACACCCGCGGGATTGTGCGTCGTCGCCGCCGAAGCCGTGTTCAATAGCGGCCCCTCGCAGTGGTCTCAGGCCGACACGCAACATGCCGACACCACTTGCCCGCGCTGCGGCCTGACAATCCGCATCGACGTGGCGGACGACCAGTGACTTCAGGAACAACAAGTTCTCGTGTAGAATAAGCGTGTCAGGAGCTGCCATGCTGGTCCGCAAGCCGCAACAGGTCGAGCCTCAACCGATGACAATGGACGGCGCGGCGGGCGTGTCGATGCGGCTGATGGTCGGTCGCGAACACGCCGCACCGAACTTAGCCATGCGGCTGTTCGAGGTGGCCCCCGGTGGTCACACCCCGCTTCACCAGCACAATTACGAGCACGAAGTGTTGATCCTCGAAGGCCAGGGCCACGTCAGCGGCCCCGGTAGCAACGGGTCCACTGTTAACCGTCCGGTCGCACCCGGTGACGCCGTGTTCATTGCCCCCAACGAATTACACCAGTTCAATAACACGAGCAACCAGACTCTTAAGTTCGTCTGCCTGGTGCCCACGACGCACGATTGCCCCAGCGGCAGCGTCGCGACTCCGGGTTCGTAGCCATATGCATCGGAGCGTATAATCACATCTAATTAGTCCGCAGACTGAACCGAAGTCGTCGCACCCATCGCTTCGCTAAGGGAAACCGATGTCCAAAGATCGCAAACCGACCCGGTCGTTTTTCCGCAGCCCACCCGGCATCGTGCTCGTCGGCGTCGCCCTTCTGCTCGTGGGCGGGCTGCTGGGTGTCCTGGCGGCGCATGCCGCCACCATCGTCACGGCAACCGGCCTCACCGCCGCGCTCCTGAATTTCCTGATCACCCTGCCGGCGTGCGCGGCCGCCCTGGCCGGCCTCATCTTCCTCATCATTGGCGGCGTCCGCTGGGCCGTCTATGACCGCAAATACTCGCCGACATCGCGCAGCACCACCGCCGAGTCGCAGATCATCGAACACCTGCGCTCCATCAACGATCGCCTGCTGATCAGCGATACGGCCAAGCGGATCGCTTACCGGGAACAGGACCGCAACGCCTTGCGCCGAGCCATCCGCGAAGACATCGACAAGGACGAATTCGAGGCCGCGCTGGCACTGGTGGACGACATGAGCCAGACCTACGGCTACCGGCACGAGGCCGAGGAATTCCGCGACGAGATCCTCGCGGCGCGGGCGGCCGACGTCGAGCAGACGGTCAATAACACCATCGCCCAGCTCGACCAACTGATCGCCGACCGCGATTGGGACCGCGCCTTCGCCGAGGCGGCCAAAATCCAGAGGCTCTACCCAGAATCGCACCGGGTACGCAACCTCGAAACCCACGTCCGCGATGCCCGTGAGGACTACAAGCACACACTCGAACGACAGTTTCTGGAGGCATCACAGCGTGACGACATTGACCGGGCCATGGAACTGCTCAAGGAGCTGGACAAGTACCTGACCGAGGCCGAAGCCAAGCCGTTCCGCGAGACCGCGCGCGGCGTGATCGGCAAGAAACGCGACAACCTGGGCGTGCAGTTCAAGATGGCCGTTCACGACAAGGAATGGATCCAATCCGTCCGGATCGGCGAACAGCTTATCCGCGAGTTCCCCAACTCGCAGATGGCGCAGGAGGTCCGCAGCATGCTCGACCTGCTGCGCGAACGGGCCGCCAGCGAGCAAGCCGCCCGCGCCTGATCAACACCCGCCCACGTTTAGCCCCCCCGGCCACGCCGTCCCACGTTTAGCCCCCCCGGCCACGCCGGGTTCTGCGACCCGCCCACGCGCCACGCCGTCCCACGTTTAGCCCCCCCCGGCCACGCCGGGTTCTGCGACCCGCCCACGCGCTACGCCGTCCCACGTTTAGCCCCCCGACCACGCCGGGTTCTGCGACCCGCCCACGCGCCACGCCGTCCCACGTTTAGCCCCGGCGGCCACGCCGGGTTCTGCGCCCTGCGCCGCGTCACCGCGGCGGCTAAACAAAAACGCATTACAATGGTCCCATGGTCCGGGCATATCACCTCATCCTTACCGCTTACGGGTTCTGGTTACCCAACGATCCCCGCGGCTCATGGTCCACCCACGTCTGGGCCGAAAACCTCCGCCCGTTTGGCGAAGCCACCAAGACCAGTACCCGCCGTTCCGTCGCTAGCCGTGAACACGATCACGCAACGCGTCGTCAAGCCAAGCATCACCTGCGTTACCCGGCCGTGCGTTTTGACGGTCACCAGGCCTGCGCCATCGCACGCGGCTTTGCCCAGTGCGTCGCCCGACGTGATCTGTCCGTTTACGCCTGCGCGGTCATGCCTGATCACGCCCACCTGATCCTCGCCCGGCATGTACTTGGCGTCGAGCGCATCGCGGCCGACCTGAAACGCTTCGCCACGCGAGCCTTGAACGACGAGCACCGACACCCGCTGGCCGGTCAGCGCGACCCGCGCGGCCGCACGCCAACGCCGTGGGCCGAGGGCGGCTGGTCGGTGTTCCTCAACCAACCCGCCGACGTGCGGTCACGCATCGAATACGTCAACGCCAACCCGATCAAGGCGGGCCTGCCCCCACAACACTGGCGCTTCGTCACACCTTTCACCGACTAGCGCCCGTTTAGCCCCCCCCGGCCACGCCGGGTTCTGCGACCCGCCCACGCGCTACGCCGTCCCACGTTTAGCCCCGGCGGCCACGCCGGGTTCTGCGCCCTGCGCCGCGTCACCGCGGCGACCTCTCCACTACCGCCTCCGCCGACGTGGTGATCGAACGGCTATGACGCCGGGTGCCTTTGGCAGCTTGCCTGCCAGCAACGAACACGCCTTCACACCCGACCGATCATCTTCATCAGACTTGCCATCCGATCCTTCTGGCGCTGTTGTTCGGCCGGGTCGGTGTCGCGCTGGTGGGCCAGGCGGCCGCGGCCGTCGGCAACATAGTGCAGGCGGTGGGCGGTGTCGATCAGACGCTGGTACATCCGGACGATGGCCTCTTCGGCCCAGAGCCGGGCGTAGGCCGGGGTGTCCGGCTCGCGCGTCAGACGCACCAGCCGCTGGATCGAGGCGAGGATGATCCGCTGGAACTCGCCCAGCAACTCGTCGCCCAGCGCCAGGTCGGGGCTCACGGCGTGGTCGCGGCGGATGT
>JAZGCX010000125.1:0-5500 GCA_036477175.1 Phycisphaeraceae bacterium | reverse complement strand
TGAACAACGTGACGTTTCCCGCCGAGGCGAAGTGGGAAGACGGCGACTACGCCGCGTCGATGACCGAGCGTGTGCTCGACCAGTTGGCCGCGCACGGCACCACGGCGTTCGCCGGGTACGCCACGGTACACCACGAGGCGACACGACGGGCGATGCGCGTCTGTGCCGACCGCGGCGTGCGTGCGGCCGTCGGTCAGGTGCTCATGGACCAACAGGCGCCCGATGATCTGCTGCGGCCGGTGTCACAGTTGCTGCGCGAAGCGCGCCTGTTACAGGAGGAGTGGGTGGACACGACCGCACGGATCGAGGCGGCGGTGACGCCGAGGTTCGCTGTCTCATGCTCGCTACCGCTGCTGGCCGGCGCGGGCCAGTTGGCGGGCCAATCCGGCGCCATGGTGCAGACGCACCTGGCGGAGATGTTGCCCGAGTGTGAATTGGCCGTCGAGTTGCACGGTACTTCGACGTACACGCGGATCTACGATCAGGCCGGGCTGTTGACACGCCGCAGCGTGTTGGCGCACGGCATCTGGCTTAACCAGGACGAGATGCGGTGCCTAGCCCGAGCGGCAAGCGTCATCGCCCACTGCCCGACGGCGAACACCTTTCTCCAGTCCGGGACGATGAGCCGCCAGGCCTTGCACGAGGCGGGTATCCGCACGACGTTGGGCAGTGACATCGGCGGCGGTACGGAGCGGAGCATGGTTCGCATCGCTCGCGCCATGATTGATGCGGCCAAGTCGCTCGACACAGAGTTTCCCGATGCGAGTGAGTGTTGGCACCAGATCACCGCCGGCAACGCCGATGCGCTGGGCTGGCCCAATACGTCGCGTCTGGTTTCCGGCGCTGAGGCCGACGTGCTTGTTGTCAAGCCGGATGTGCCCTGGCGTGACGCACCGAATCCGCTATCCATGCTCTTGTACACGTGGGACGATCGCTGGCTGAAACAAACCATCGTCGCCGGTCAGATCGTATTCAACGCGCCGTGAGCGCATGCTGTGGGGTTTCGGCAAAACAATGGACCGACAATGCTGTATTGGTGCGATCAGAAATCGCATCAACCCATCTCTTCCAGGCCGTACTGCTTGATCTTCTTGTATAGCGTCGTGCGGTTGATATCGAGCTGGCGGGCGGTGGCCTGGCGGTTCCAGTTGTTGGCGCGAAGCGCCGCAAGGATGATCTGTTTCTCAGGCTCCTGCATCGCCTTGGTCAGCGGCATCGGGTTCCATCCACCGGCCAGGGCGGGGATGATCAGCCCGCCGCCGGAAATGCCGGCCGAACCGGCACCCGCGACGCTGTCCGGCGCAGCGGCGGCGGTCCGCACCGTGTCAGGCAGATCAGCCGGCGTGATTACCGGGTGACGGCTAAGGACCACGGCGCGCTCGATCGCGTTCTCCAACTCTCGAACATTACCCGGCCAGTGGTACTGTCTGAACGTCTCCACCGTGTCTTCACTCAGTGTGCGGTCCTTGGCCATTTCGTGGCAGTACTTCGCCAGGAAGTGCTCAGCCAGCAACGGGATGTCCCCCACGCGCTCGCTCAGCAGCGGCATATGGATGGTGACGACATTGATCCGATAGTACAGGTCTTCGCGGAACTCGCCGCGCGCGACCAGATCGGTCAGGGGCTCGTTTGACGCCAGCACAAACCGCACGTCCACCTCGACGGTCTTGTTCGACCCGACGGGCTCGAACTGCTTCTCCTGCAACACCCGCAGCAGCTTGAGCTGCAGCGCCGGCGTGGCGGCGTTGATCTCGTCGATAAACAGGGTCCCGCCGTCGGCCGCAAGACACTTGCCCATCTTGTCGCTGTCGGCGCCGGTAAACGCGCCCTTGACGTGGCCGAAAAGCTCCGACTCCAGCAGGGTTTCGGGGATCGCGCCGCAGGAGAAGGTGACAAACGGGCCGGCCTGGCGCGGGCTGTGCGTGTGGATGGCCCGGGCGATCATCGTCTTGCCCGTGCCGCTGTCGCCGTCGATCAGGACCGTCGTCTTGCTCTCGGCGACGGCCTCGACCAGGTCGTAGATTTTCTGCATGCGGTAATCGGCCCCGACGATGTTGTCCAGGCCGTAACGCTCGGTGAGCTGACTCTTGAGCGTCTGGTTCTCGGCCAACAGCGCGTGTTGCCGGGCGGCCTTGCTCACCGCCATGAGAAGCTCGTCATCGACCACCGGTTTGGTCAGGTACTCGTTGGCGCCGAGCTTGACGGCTTCAACGGCCGATTCGATCTTGCCGAAGCCGGTGATCATGATGACCACGACCGAATCGTGGTGCTTGCGGATGCGTTTGAGCAGGTTCAGCCCGTTGCACCGGGGCATGTGGACGTCGGTGACGACGATGCCGAAGCCGTTGCCGTTGTCCGCCTGGTCGATCAACGCGATCGCCTCGTTGCCGTCGCCGGCGGTCACGCAGTCGTACCCCTGGTTCTTGAGGAAGTCGGACAGGCTGTCGGCCACAATCGGGTCGTCGTCGGCGATCAGGATGCGCGGGCGTTCGGGCATAGGGGAGAAATTAAGGGTCAGGGGTTAGGGTGGGAGAGAAAGTTACGCGTCCAAGCCTGCCAATATGCGAAGCGGATCGGCGGGCTCATTCGTTTTGCACCGTGATGTTCTGCACCGGATATCGCAACGTCAGCACGGCGCCGTGCGGCAAACGATTGGCCAGTTCGACGCTGCCGCCCATTTCCAGCGCGATGTCGCGACACAAGGCCAGGCCCAGGCCGTGCCCGCCGGGTTTGGTCGTCGTGCCGAACGTGAAGCGACCTGCTCCGTCAGTCAGATCCGGGTCGAGGCCGGGGCCGGTATCCGTCACGGTCAGCTCAACATGGCCGTCATCCACCCGAGCAGCGATCTCGATCACCGGCGGGTCGTTGACGTCGGCGTCGGTACCTCGGTCGATCGCTTCGATACTGTTGCGCAGGGCGTTGGCGATGACGGGGTAAATGGGCCCGGCATGCAGTGCAGCAGTGTCCGGGTCGAGGTTGACACGGATATCGATCTGCCGCAGCGCCGCGGCCGGCGTCAAGAGCCGGACAGCGTGGTCAACCGTTTCCTCCAGCATGCGCGGCTGGTGGTACAGGTCGCCGGGTGACCGGCTCGACCGCATCCAGCGGTGGATCAACTCGGCCATGTGATGCATCGCGGCGTTGGCGACCTGGAGGCGGTGCTCCAGCTTGTCGCTGGGCTGCGAGGAGTCACCCAGGCTGGAGATGGCCAGGCCCAGATTCCGCAGACTGCCGTCGAGCAGGTTGGCCAGTTCATGCGCCAGCCGGGCGGACGCCTCGCGATCGCCGTCGGCGTGGGCAGGCTTGGCGCTCGGCGCCGAGTGCGACGGGTTGTGGTGCTGGAGCGACATCCCCGCTCCTTATCGACCCGGCCGAGACGCCGGTTGAGGCGGATGTGGCGATAGGTCAACGCGGCCGACGATCACGCGGTGCTGTGCAGGGGCAACAGTCTGATGCCGGCAGCGTCCGAGGTGAGTTACGCGGCGTCTTCCTGTACCTCGGTGTGATTGGCGTTGTTGCGGTCGTCCGCCGACGGTGCCCCGCCATCCGCCTGCTGAGGCGGGACGGCCGCCTGGGTGTTATCGGGCCACCGAAGTGACGCCCAGAACCCGCCGGCGTCATCGTCACCTTGCAACGCCAGTCGGCACTTGTGAACACCCCGTGCCCCCAGCTTCTGCAGCGCCTTGTCCAGCAACATCTTCTCGACCCCCCGCTCGTGGCAGTCCTCGACCACGGCCAACTGCTGCACGTAACCGTTCTTGCCCTCCAGCCCGCACAGGATCACGCCCACAATCTTGTCACCGTCACGCGCCACCAGGCTCAACCCCCAATAGCGACGCACGTACGCCTCGACCGAGTCGCCGGCCTCCAGCTTGATCCGGTCGGTGCTCCTGGTCAGCTCGACGACCTGATCGCAGTCATCGGGACGTAATTCGCTGATCTCGATCGACATGATGATTGCCTCTGCGCCACCGTGACCCCCACCTGCGCACAGGCCGAATATCGGCACAATCGAGGTGCAACCCGCGTGGCGGTTGCCCCAGGATTGGCGTTTGGCGTGGCCGATAAGTCGATGGGCAGGTCATTCGAGGCCGAGTGCCTCAGCGTCGCGGTCGGACAGCATGCCGCCGTTGCTGCGTCGTTTTACCGTGCCGTCGCGCTTCCACGACCGCTCGCACCGCGGTTCGGATCGCAGGTCCACCACCTGAGGTTCGCCACCCGTGCTTTCGTCGATGAAGCGGCTGATCCCGCACAAGTCAGCAAGGTCATTCAGCTCCACTCGCTTCCAGTCGTCGGGGAGATTCCACTTCAGGCCCAGGTCAAGCGGGTTGTCGATCTTGTCTTGCTGGCGCTTTTGTTCGAGCCGAGTCATCCAGATTTCGTCGCGTGCAGCGATGATTGGTGCCCATGCCGGGTCTGCTTGGAAAGTCCGTCGTTCGGCGGGCAGCAACTCGAGATGGACGCATGCGTCTTCGTCTTGGCGTAATGCGTGCCAGGCTTCGTCGGCGGTGTGCGGCATGAACGGGGCGAGCAGACGGATCAGCGCGTCGGCAACGCCGTACATCGCCGTTTGTGTGCGACGACGACGCGGCGAGTCCGGCTTGTCGCAGTACAGGCGATCCTTCACCGCCGCCAGATAGATCGCTGACATCGTTTCATTGCAAAAGTCGAACAGCTTGGTGTGGGCAAGTCGGAATGAAAAATTCTCATACGCATTCCGCACGGTGTTGACCAACACGCCGAGTTGGTCGAGCGCCCAGGCGTCGAGCGACGCCGGGTCGGCCTCGGTCCTGTCGCGTTCGGGGTCGAAGTCGCCGAGGTTGCTCAGCAGGAAGCGGATCGTGTTGCGGACCTTGCGGTATTCTTCGCCGGCCAGCCTGATGAACGATTCGTCCACCTTGATGTCGTTGTCGGTGTTGAGCGAGCTGACCCACCACCGGCACACGTCGGCGCCGTAGTGCTTGAGCAGGTCCTCCACCTCGAGCGTGTTGCCCAGGCTCTTGGACATCTTGCGGCCGTCCTTGTCGACCATGAAGCCATGAGTCAGCACGTTCTTGAACGGCGACTGACCGGTGACACCCAGGGCCGGCAGCAGCGAGAGCTGGAACCAGCCGCGGTGCTGGTCGGAACCCTCTAAGTAGAGGTCGGCGGGATAACCCAATTCACGCTGCTGCAACACCGCGTGCCACGACGAGCCGGACTCAAACCAGACGTCGAAGATGTCGGTGGATTTCTTGAGGCCTGAGGCTTGAGGCTTGAGGCTTGAGGCAACCCATTCAGGCGCGTCGGCATCGTTGGCGGGGTCGTAGTTTTCGAGCAATTCAGCCGGCGCTGCGGTGAACCAGTAATCGGAGCCATGCCGACGCACCTGATCCGCCACGGCCATAACCGATGCCTGGGTCAATAGCGGCTCGCCTTCGACGCCTTGGGGAGGGAAGAAGGCGGGGATGGGCAGGCCCCAGGCGCGCTGCCGCGACAGGCACCAGTCCGGCCGCGATTC
>JAZGCX010000124.1:0-6156 GCA_036477175.1 Phycisphaeraceae bacterium | reverse complement strand
GGAACCTTTGTTATCATACCTGCGGGTTCGTTAGTGTTGGACGTTCGGCGTTCTGGTCAGCCGTGATCATCTGCGTTCCCGCCGTGGGCGGGGTTTGGGCATCTGTGGCTTATTTTTGTTCAGAGTGGTCAGAGGAGGGGTGGGCGGGTTGCAGTTTTTGGCGCAGGGCGGTGAGGCGATTGAGTTTGCGGTTGAGTTTACGGAGCTGGCGGTTGGCGCGGCTGGCGACGGGTCGCAAACGACGTATAATCCAGGCAGGTGCGCTTCGGTGCAGCACGACTCGGCCGGGTGCAGCGAAGAAGCGGCTCATCCTGTCGTTTACAGGATCATGCGGGCGATTAGCTCAGTTGGCTAGAGCGCACGGATCACACCCGTGAGGTCACAGGTTCGAGTCCTGTATCGCCCATTGATCAAGTTGCGAAGAACGGCCGCTACCAGAGCCACATTGCATCTGATGGGCATCGTGCGGATGCCGAGTGAGTCGTAAGCATTGGATATCAATCAGAGGCCCACGGATTGAATCCGTGGGCTTCGTCCGGAGGTGTATTTGTTATTGGTGAGCGTCACCATCTAAGCCAAGCACGGCATCGGCGACCGCCAGGCGGTGCTTGTCACGGTTGTGGAACAGGCCTTTGAGCCGATGGTTAATGCGGTTGGCGGCGTGGTGGCAGTAGCCCTTGCCGATCACCAGTTCGCGTGCCAATTGTGGGTGAGAGCCGTTGTGCTCGGCCTGTTCGAGCATCGATTGCAGCTTGGCGATCACGGCCGCCATGGCATACAGCTCGACCACCGCCCACGTCACGCGGCTGTGCAACAACTGCATGTCGAGGATCTTCTGCTGATACCGGGTCAGGATCCGCGTGACACTGCGTGCCAGCATCCGCGTCAGGCTTGCCAGCTTGCGGCCCTCGTCAGCGATCTTCGGGTGCAGTCCGTCGACGCTGGGACCGACGATCACGTCGCGCCACTCGTGCCGGGCGAACTCGGCCAGGCGGCCGAAGTTGCCGATCGGGTGCCGCGTTGCGTGCAGCACCTGCTCAAACTCCTCGCCCACGCCTTTCATCCCCATCAGCGCTACGAAGGTGGTGATCACCTCGGTGGCGCCCTCGACGATGCGGTTGATCCGCGAATCGCGGAACATCCGCTCCAGGCCGTCGGCGCGCATGTAACCCTTGCCGCCGTGGACCTGCACCGCGTCGTCGATCACACGCCACGACACCTCGGAGCAGAACAGCTTGCAGACCGCCGTCTCGAGCATCAGGTCGTCGTCGTGACGGTTCACCATCCCGGCGGTCAGGTACGTCATCGCATCCATCGCAAAGACCATTTCGCTCATCCGGGCGATCTTCTGCTTGATTAGTTGGAACTCGCCGAGGGGTCGGCCGAACTGCTTGCGGTTGCGTGCGTGCTCGACGGTCTGGTGCAAAGCGACCTTCGCGCCGCCGACGCACCCGGCGCTGAGCGTGCACCGGCCATAATCCAGCACCGTTAGCGCCACCTTCAGCCCGCGGCCCAGCTCGCCGAGCACATTCTCCACCGGCACGGGCATGTCGGTGAACTGAAGCTCGGCCTGCCATGTCCCGCGGATGCCGCACTTGCTGGGGTTCGGATCGACGACCTCAAAACCCGGCAGGTCGGGCGTGACGATGAAGGCGGTGATCTTGTCCTTCGTCTTGCCGTTGTGCTCGATGGGCGTGCGGGCCATGACGGTCATCATGCCGGCGATGGCGCCGTTGGTGGTGTATTTTTTCTGGCCGTTGAGGATCCAGTGTTTGCCGTCGTCGCTCAGGTGAGCGCGTGTCTGGACGTTGGCGGCGTCGGAGCCGGCCTCGGGCTCGGTCAGCGCGAACGCCGCGAGTTTCTTCCCCGTCGCCAGGTCGGGCAGCCAGCGTTTCTTCTGCTGCTCGGTGCCGTTGAGCACCAGCGCTTTGAGTCCGATCGACTGATGAGCGCCGACCATTACCGCGGTTGAACCGCACGATTGCGCGATGCGTTCGAGCACGCGGCAGTAGGCGGTGTGGGTGAACCCGCCGCCGCCGTACTCGCGCGGCACGGTCATGCCCATCACCCCGAGCTTGCCCAGGCCGTCGATCACGTGTTGGGGGATTTCCTCTTCAGCGTCGATGCGGTCCGGGTCCAGGTGCTCGGTGAGAAAGGCGTCGAGTTTGGTCAGCAGTTCATCCGTGCGCTTCGCCTCGTCCGGGTCCTGGCGCGGGTAGGGCATGACCTTGTCGAGGCGGAGTCGGCCGAAGAACAGCGACCGCACGAACCCGTTTTCCACCGTGGGGCCGGCCTCGATCAGGTCCTTGGCCTTGTCAAACTGCTCCTGGTGTTGTTTTGTCATCCGAACCATGTTTCGCTCGCTTCCTTTGTGCGGCTTACGTCAGGTGCGTTGGCGCCGACTGCATGGCGGTCGGTCGTGGCGCCGGCCGGCCGCTGGTGTTGGCCAGCTCCTGCATCGGCAGGTGCGCTTCGGCCGCATGGCGGAGCGCCTCGACCGCCGCGAACCGCGGGCCGTGCCGCTGTGCCATCTGGTCCAGGTGCTTGACGATTTCGTCGAGCCCTGCTGTTTCGGCGAAATGCACAAGTCCGCCGCGGAACGGCGCCAGACCAAGTCCCAGCACCGAGGCCAGGTCGATCGTGTCGGTTGAATCGGTGACGCCTTCGGTGAGCAGTCGCGCCGCTTCGTTGACCATGAGCAGCACGAGCCGCCACTGGATGTCCTGCTCGTCCGACTTCTGATTGCCGATTGCTGATTTCGCGCTGCGGACCTTCGGTTTCTGATTGCTCAGCAGATTGATCAGATCGGTGTTGACGCGGGGGCGACCCTTACGTTTGTAGTCGTAGAACCCGCGGCCACTTTTTCGGCCGAGCCAGCCGCGCTCGACGACCTGTTCGATCCCGTGGGGTATGACAATCGTTTGACCCAGCGCGCTTCGCAGGGATTGCAGGATATACACCGCCACGTCCAGGCCTACCTGGTCAAGCAGCTCGAACGGGCCCATCGGCATGCCCCACTTCTTCATGGCACGGTCGATTTCGACAATGGACACGCCCTCGGATGCCATCACCAGCGCTTCGGCCAGGTAGGGGATCAGCACACGGTTGATAACGAATCCCGGCGCATCGGCGACGATGATGGGCGTCTTGCCCATCCGCATCGCCAACGCCGTGCCCGTGGCCAGCGCAGCGGCGTCGCTGTGTTTGGTCCGCACCACTTCCACCAGCGGCATCTTCGGCACCGGGTTGAAAAAGTGCAGACCGATCACGCGGCCCGGGTTGGCGGTTGTCTCGGCCAGCTCGGTGATGTTCAACGAACTGGTGTTCGACGCCAGCACCGCATCGGGCTTCGTGAGCCGATCCAGTTTTTCAAACACCTGATGCTTCACGTCCATCTTTTCGGTCACCGCTTCGATCACGAGGTCGATCAATTTCAGGCCTGACCAATCGGTGGTCGGTGAGACGCGGTGGATGGCTTGTTGCGCCTGGAGCGGGCTGATCCGTTTTGCCTTGACGTCGCCGTCGATCATCCGCTTGATCCGCCGCAACGATGCGGAGATCGCCTTCTCATCGATGTCGATCAGGCGGACTCTGACGCCGCAGCGGATCAGGCTGTGAACAATGCCGGCGCCCATGATGCCGCCGCCGATGACCGCGACGTGGTTGACCTCTGCCGGTTCGGCGTCGAGCGTCTGACGGATGGTGCGTTTGGCGTTTTGTCGCAGGAAAAACAGCCGCATCAGGTTGGTGCAGGCATCGGTGTTCACCAGTTGCATCACCGCGTCGCGCTCGGCGCGCAGGGCCGCGTCGTGTCCGTGGCGGGCGGCGATCAATGCGGTGTCGATCAGCTTTTCGGCGGCGGGGTAGTTGCCGAAGGTCCTGGCCAGCGTCTGGCGGCGGGCCTTGCGACCCACCAGGTCGCACAGCGGGCCGGTGGCCATGATCACGCGATCGACCAGCGGCGGGCGGTGGACGGGCGGCGTTCGTTTGAGCAGGCGGCGCGCCGCGGCGAGTAGTGCCTCCGGTCGCACCACCTCGTCGATCAGCCCGACGCGCTGCGCCTTGCGCGGCGGCATCGTCTTACCGGTCAGCAGCAGCGGCAGCGCCCGCGTCAGGCCCAGCATCCGTGTGACCCGCGTGGTGCCGCCCCAGGCGGGGATGATGCCCAGCATGATTTCCGGCAGGCCGAGATTGATCGAGCCCTTGTCAGCGGCGACCCGCCACGTGCACGCCAGGGACAGTTCCAACCCACCGCCCAGGCAGTGCCCGTTGATTGCCGCGACGGTCGGCATCGGCAGCTTCGCGATGCGGTCGAACAGGCTTTGGCCGTGTTCGAGGAACTGCTGCATCTGCGGCCGATCCATCCGGCTCATCTCGAACAGGTCGGCGCCGCTGATAAACACGTCGGGCTTGTCGGAGGTGAAGATGACGCCGACAGGCTCTTGCTCGCCGCGTTCCAGCGCCGCGATCACAGCGTCCAGCTCGTCGAGCGCCAGCGGTGAGAACGTGTTGATCGACTTGTCGGCGTGGTCGAATCGAACGATCAGCACGTTGTCGCCATCGGTCTGCGTGTGTAGCGTTTTGCTCATGGCTCAGCCCTTTTGAAGCAGGATTGCGGCGCCCTGTCCGCCGGCGACGCAGAGGCTGGCGATGCCCCACTCGACGTTGCGGCGGCGCATCTCCAGCATCAGGTTCAACACGATGCGGGTCCCGGTGGCGCCAACAGGGTGCCCCAGCGCAATGGCGCCGCCGTTGACGTTCAATCGGTCCGGATCGATCGGGCCGATGGCGTGGCTTCGGCCGAGGTGCTCGCGGCAGAACCGGTCGCTGGCGATCGTCTTGAGGCAGGCGAGCACCTGTGCGGCGAACGCCTCGTTGATCTCGATAAGACCTATGTCGTCCAGTTTCAGGCCGGTCTTCTGTAGCAGTTGGTCGATGGCAAAGACCGGTCCCAGGCCCATCCGGGCCGGGTCGAGCGCGGCCGTGGCGTAGTCGCGGATGTAGCCCAGCGGTTCGAGCCCCTCAGCGCGGGCGAGGTCGGCGTCGGCAATTAGCAGCGACGCGGCGCCGTCGGTTACCTGACAGGCGTTGCCGACGGTGACCGTGCCGTCGCGGCGGTCGAAGATCGGCTTGAGCTTGGCCAGTGCCTCCATTGTTTGGTTCGGTCGCGGGCCGTTGTCGGTGGTGATCGGCTCGAAACGTTTGCCGGCATAGAGTGGCACAATCTGGCTGTCGAAGTGACCGGCCTCTGACGCCCGTGTGGCTTTGCGGTGGGATTGAAGCGCAAAGGCGTCCTGTTCCTGTCGGCTGATGTCGAACTCGTGCGCCAGCACGTCGGCGGTCTTGCCCATGATCATGCCGATGAGCGGATCGGTCAGTCCCAGCTCGATCCCGGGGATCGGCCGGACGTGCCGCGGCCGAAACGCCGCCACGGCCGTCACTTGCTGCCACAACGTTTTGGCCTTGAACAGACGTGTCATCGGCGCCAGCGTCTGGTTCGGGAACAACAGGGGAATGGTGCTCATCGACTCGCCGCCGGCGGCCATCACCATTTGTGCCCGGCCGCTGCGGATGCGTGCCGCGGCCTGGGTGACGGCCTCCATGCCGGAGGCGCAGTTGCGCTGCACGGTCAGCGCCGGCACGTGTGCGGGGACGCCGGCCTGCATCGCCGCGACCCGCGCCGGGTTCGCCGCGTCGGCGGGCATCACCACGTTGCCAACGATGACCTCGTCAAGCCGACCCGCCGGCCACGACAGGCGGTACAGCGTCTCCTGGATCACCGCGCGGGTCAGTTCCGTCATCGGCATCTGCCGCAGTGCGGTGCCGGCCTTGATCAGCGGCGTCCGCACGCCGCCGACGATGGCGACTCGACCCTTGCGCCGGTTTGGGGCCACCATTACAACACCTCCTTGTCAGACGAAGCGGCAGAGACCGCGGACCCGGGGGAAAGGAGTTCGGAGTTCGGAGTTCGGGATTCGGATTGAACTTCTGCTGCGTGTCCCAGTGGCTGTGGGGCTTTGGTCCTTGGTTCATCGGTGCCGCGGAGCCGGTACTTGAGCATCTTGCCAAGCGGCGACCGCGGTAACTGTTTGACGAACTCGAAGCGACCGGGCACCTCGTACCGTGCCAGGTGCTCGCGGCACAGCGCCCGCAGCT
>JAZGCX010000123.1:0-2455 GCA_036477175.1 Phycisphaeraceae bacterium | reverse complement strand
TCTCTGCCGTAGCTCGTGGTGTCCTGCCCTATGAGATTGATCTCGACAGCGCCGTCATTGGCCAGCTCGTTGGCTTCGGCGACGATTTGCTCGACCGACTTGCAGTGCATCGGGCCTCGGATCGAAGGAATGGTGCAGAACGTGCATTTTTGATCGCACCCTTCGCTGATCCGCAGGTAGGCATAGTGCTGCGGCGTCAGACGCAGGCGGGCCGTGTCATCGTCCTGCCGCCAGTAATAATCGCCGAGATACAGATCGGCCTGTTTCGTGTCGGCTTTGCCGAGGACCGCCCGCACCACGTCGCCGCGATTGTTGACGCCGACCAGGGCATCGATCCCCGGCACGTCCGCCAAAAGCCGCTCGCCATCGCGCTGGACGAGACAGCCGGCCACGACTACTCTTCGGCAGCGACCGGTCTTCTTGTGCGTGACTGCCTCGGCAATCGCATCGTGGGCTTCTGCCCGCGAAGCCTCCAGGAAGCCGCACGTATTGATTACGATGGCATCAGCGTCGTCGGGATCGGTGGTGACGGCGCAGCCGCTTTCGGCCAGTTCGCCGAGCATCTTCTCGGAATCGACCAGGTTCTTGGCACAACCCAAACTGACAAATGCGATCCGTGTCTCTTTTCTCACACTTGCTCCTATTGCACTTAGGCACACGACATGCCGTGATACGTGTTTGGGGTGGCGCCCAACCCTCAATGACGTTGAGCCGGGCCCTTCAGGGTCCGGACCGCCCGCACGTCGTTGCCACAAGGGTCCGTGGCCTGAAGGCCACGGCTCAGTAAGGAAACGCTGGACACATGCCAGCCGTGCCCCTGCAATTGGCAGAATAACGCATTGGCCCTCGAAATTCTACGGAGTCACGGGTTTCGTCGTTATATGATATAGTAGAAGATGTAGTGTAAGGACTGGTGATCATGGCAGAGCCCGTGCGGTCAAAAAGAGTGACGTTCGAGACGATCGAGCCTCTGGGCAAGCGAATTCTGATCCGCAAGGATGAGGACAAGCGCCAAACCAAGGGCGGGATCCAGTTGCCGGACAGCATCGAAATACCCACGCTCACCGGCCGGGTGGTGGCGGTGTCGGCCCAAATCGAAAGTGACGAGGATTACCCGATCCGCACCTACGACAAAATCCTGTTCAACCCCAAGCACGCCATTCCCGTCGATTTTGAGGCAGACAACCAGCTCTTCGTGGTGCCCATCGACGATGTTGTGGCGGTCTTTCGCCGGCAGGACGACACACCGGAAACCCCCGAGGACGAGTGATCCGGCTACCCGAAAAAGCCCTCATCGGCATGGTCCACTTGCCCGCTCTGCCGGGGTCGGCAGGTCATCCACCCGAACCAGCTCCGCTCCCAGAAACCCAAGGAGCCGCAGGCGGAATGGAATCCCGACTGGTCGGGAGCCTGTGCGATTCTGGCGACAGAACAGATCGGCGTTGCGCCCTCGACCATATCATCGAAAGAGCTGCGCGCGACGCATCGATGCTGCAAGACGCGGGCTTCGACGCTGTCGTGGTCGAGAATTTCGGCGACGCGCCGTTTCATGCGATGTCCGTGGAGCCGCACACGGTCGCATCGATGGCCCAATGTGTTCATGCGGTCGTCGGGGCCTGTCGGGTTCCAGTGTGCGTGAACGTCCTGCGCAACGATGCAATCGCGGCGCTCGCTGTCGCCGCGACGACGGGCGCACAAGCGATTCGCGTCAATGTACACCTGGGCGTCTACGCCGCCGACCAAGGCATGATCGAAGGCCGGGCGGCGGAGACGTTGCAATATCGGCAGCGACTCGGCGCGGACCTTGCAATCTGGGCCGACGTACACGTCAAGCACGCCCAGCCGCTCAGCCAACCTGACATCGCGCTGGCCGCCGAGGAGTTGGTCGATCGCGGCCGGGCCGACGCGATAATTGTCTCCGGCAGCACCACCGGGCGGTCGGCTGACTTGGACGACCTCAGGCGCGTCAAGGGCGCGGTGCCGCAGTGCCCGGTTTTCGTCGGCAGCGGTGTGACGGCGGAGAACGTCAGAGAGTATTTGGAATTGTGCAACGGTGTGATCGTGGGCTCGGATTTGAAGCGGGATGGCAAAGCGAGCAACCCGCTCGACGCCGATCGCGTGAAACACTTCGTCAAGTCGGCGCGGGCGTAATGCACAGTCGCCCCGAACTCTGTGGGTGTGCCACTGCTCTTGAGCAGTGCGGAAAGCGATTGCCGCCTGTTTGCGGACACTGCTCAAGAGCAGTGGCACACAGCGAACAACCCGCAGAATAAACTGTGGTGATGCAGTAGTATGTCAAACAGTCAGTGAGCAAACCCATTATACATTTGTGGTCCATCGCGGGGAGCGATCGCAACATCGCCAGGCAACTCGGCCTGCGCTCAACGGCGCAACTGGTGGGCTTGGTGCAGGACGCGGTCGGCCCGGACTACAAAGTGACGGCGAACGTGAAACT
>JAZGCX010000122.1:0-4485 GCA_036477175.1 Phycisphaeraceae bacterium | reverse complement strand
AGTCCACCAAGTATAATTCTACATTATAGCGTCCGTAGTGTCCACCCGCTGATTCCCGTTGGTCGCTGTGGAATGTTTCGCAAGCTGGTGCTGTTACGTGAATCTGACCGCCCTGGCAGCCGCCGTTCGGAGTAACGGATTGGGTTATGTTTTCGATCGAGCGCGTGACGACGCTGAGGAACTGAGGCGGATCATGCAGGCCGATAAGCCGTTGTGTGACATAGATGCGGCGCGTCGGCAACATATCAAAGGCCTGCAGGACAGGCGGGTTATCTTACTGCATTGTTTTAGTGTATCGGGATTTGGTGTGCCGAGATTAAGCCGCGCCCTATCAGGCTGGTTTAGTTATTCGGCAAATCAGCGTGGCAAGACGGCGGGGATTCTTAAAGATATTGCGATACAGCACCATAGCGTGGTAGATTGGTCTTAGAGGTCCAGGGAAATAGTTTTTGTTGCCTTTGCCTTCAATAAAGGCGTATTCCGGTTCGTGAAACCCCAAACGGCGGGCGCAGGCAGTAATGGTTCGGGTTGAGTTGAACCTGAACTGCACAGGATAGTGGTATTTTTCCACCGCCTCTTTACCCTTGAGCAGACGAAGCATCAATTCGTCCAGGTGGGCGTTGTGAAGGGTCCTGGTAATCATTGGGATCAGGCTCTTGCCGTTGGGCGTGAGAAAAAGGTAGCTGCCGCCGGGCTTGAGGCATTGGTATATGGCACGCATGAACGAGTCGGGGTCGGCGACGTGTTCCATCACCATGCTCGAATAGACCAGGTCGAACGAGGCGTGTGGAAGATCAGCTGTCTCCATCAGCGCGCGCTGATAGTGATCGAACAACCCTGGAGCCGGTTCGACGTTCTCGTCGGGTTCGAGGCCCCAATACTCACCGGCCACGTTGCGGATGGCCCACTGATATTCGACGCACCTGCCCAGTCCTCGGCCGCAGCCCACATCAAGAACGCGGGTAGAACAAGGCCGCTGCTTGATCTCTTGGACGATCAGGTTCGTCAACACATGAGCGAAAGATGAGATATTCTGGAAGTTGTACCGCTGCGACAACTCATCGAACGCCATGGCGTCGTGCGGTGCTTTCGGCTGGACCCAACTGGCCGGGTCGGGATGAGCCGACTCATTCTGTGCATAATCCTGTGTCAACCGGGCTTTCCTGGATACGGCGATGCGTGAGATCACGTTCACCATGAGAGGATTGAATTGTAACAGGTTTAGGTAGCGGCACTATCGAACCCCAGCCACTTTGAGATTTCGATGCTGTCCGCCGCCGTGATACCGGCGCTGAGGTCGCATCAGGCAGTGGCGCCAACTCAACCGATCAGGCTTAGCGTCGTGGCCTGACAATCGAATCGCGCACTCAGGGCAGAATGAACCCACCGTTTAGCCAGACGGCGCCAGCCCTTCGGCCGTGGACGGCGGCGGCGAGCATGGATCGCCGAATCGGTCTCAGCGGGCCAGCAGTCGCCGCAGCATCCGCTCGATGAACGGCCCCGATTGCGTGTTGCGTCCGATCCGCAGCTTGGTCCAGCCGTAGTGGAATGGCCCGAGGGCCACCAGCCAGAACCCGCCGAGCGTTGCCGCCGCAGTTCTGGGCTTGGACCGGTGCGGCAGATCCGGGTAATAATGCTTGATCCATCGTCTGGATACGACCAGGTCGAGCGCCGCGATTTCCGCGGGGCTCAGGCGATCGACGTAATAGTACAGGCGCGATGTGTTCAAGCCGCGCGGCCCGTCAACGACCTGGTACATGGCTTCGGCGGGGTTGACGTGTGGGACATCGAGGTACGACGGATCAAACGGCACACCGACGAACTCGCACAGTGCCGCCACGGACTGCTGCGGCTGGGAGACCAGGTGTTCGTACCGCAGCAGGTGCACACGGCCGGGAAAGTCTTGCTTGAGCCGCCGGGCGATCGCCAGGCCCTTGTTCCAACTGATGCCCCACCCGACGATCCGCTCATGCCAGGGGGCGCGGCGCTTGAGCGATGCGCTGACGTCGTAGGGATTGCGAATCAGGTAAACCATTCGGGAATCGGGGATCGAGGTAAGGACCTGGCGGCCATGGAAGATGTAGCCGGTCGCCTTTTGTTGCCAAAATCGGTTGCCGGTGGTCGCCGTCAGGTAGCGCATGACCTCGAGATATTGGGCCAGTGCGTCGGCGTCGCGGTGCTGTCGGGCCCAGGCGGACAGGTGGTCGATCGCCTGGCGAGTCAGTTCGTCAGAACGCAGCTTCAGATTGCTTGCGATCCAGCGGGCTCGTGGCACCGGGTCCTTGGTTCGATCGAGCCGGGTGCGGTGATCGAAGAAAATACCCTCTTGATCGATCGCAAAGCAGCCGGGGATACGGGCAAAGATGAGCGAGACAACGGTGTTGCCGCTGTGCTGTCGTCCGGAAACAAAGACCGGACCCGGCGGCTTTTCCGGGCAGTCCTCGGGTCGATCGGTGCACATCGGCAAGCTCCCAACAGGCCGAAGGCTCTTCGGCGGTCCGGCGCGGGCCTTGAAACCGCGGGGCAGCCCAAGACCGCGGCGGCCGGGTGAATCTATCGTACGCTTGCGCGACCCACCAGCGAAGTCGTGCCACAGACAGATAGCAAGCGGCACCGGCGGTTCTCACCTCCCCGCCGTATCGTCGCTGACTCGCTAAAGTAATAACGGTGGCGGGCGGGCCACCGATCGTGGGTTGGCCCGCCGAGGAGAACGGGCCTTGACACTCCCCTACTTCCTGATCATCGGCGCGATGAAGGCGGGCACGACGACGCTGTTCCGTGATCTGGCTGCGAACCCGCAGGTGTTCTTTCCAGGATTCAAGGAGCCAAAGAATCTCGCGGACGACGCCGTGCTCACGGACCAGGGTCGGGCCGGTTACGCCCGGCTGTTCAACCGCGCCGGTCACGGTCAGGTCTGCGGCGAAGCGTCAACGGCCTACACCAAGATGCCGGGAATCACCGGTGTGGCGGAGCGGGCCCGGCGAGTGCTGGGCTCTGGCGTGAAGGTGATCTATCTGGTGCGCGACCCGGTCTCGCGAACGATCAGTCAGCATTATCACGAGGTGACGACCAGGAGGATGACTGATGACATCAACGAGGCGGTCCGTACCGCTCCCCGGCTGATCGACCAAAGCCGTTACGCCATGCAGCTGGCGCCTTGGCTGGATCAGTTCGGGCCCGACCACGTTCGGGTTGTCCGATTCGAAACCTATGTCCGGGATCGGCGCGGCGTCATCGAATCGGTCAGCCGGTTCCTCGGCATTGACCCTCGGCCGGACCTGATCGAGCCCGACCGGGCGTTTAACATAAGTGAAGGCAAACCGGCCCTGGTTGGGATATGGCGGTTGATGCGTCACAACCCGATCTACAAGCACCTGGTCCGGCCGATCGTCCCTCAACGTAGCCGCGAAGTCCTGGGGCGACTGCTGTTGCCGCAAGCGCCGGCTCGGCCCGACCCACCGTCGCTGGATACGGTCGATTACATCCTCGATCGGGTCCGCGACGATGCCGAAACGTTGAGGAAGTTTATCGGGGCCGACAAACCTTTGTGGGATTTCGACGCCATCCGACGCAAGTACGCCGAGGCCAAGCCGGACGACGCCCCGTCGGCATCCGGTTCCAGCGGCGCTGCATCGGGTCAGGTCTAACGCGAACAGGGCCAATGCGCCGCCACCTCAGTTGGCCGGATCAGTACTGATGCGACAACTGTGGCGCCGCCCCGGCCCATCTCGCCGACTGTGTCTGTTTGCGAAGGTCCGCCGCGGCCGTGACGAACAGGCAGGCGAGCGTGATGTGGAAGAAGCCCCACACGTGGCGGCTGCCATAGATGGCGGCGTTGACAAACCCGTGGGCGTACATCGCCGCCAGCATCGCCACCAGCGTGCTGATCAGCAGAGGGTCATTGCTCAGCCGATGTCGCTTGAACCAGACGGACGCGCCGCACAATCCACTGTAAACCGCCATGGAGAACAGCGGTAGGAAGAATGACAACCCACCCAGATAGAGCAGTTTGATGTATGCGTTGTGCGGGTGACCCCCCCCGAGTTGGATCGATCCGTGGATCGATTCACCCTCGCTGAACATCAGGCCGAACATCGGCCGACTCGCGACCAGCTTCAAATAATTCCACCATTGTGCATAACGAGCGGTGTAAAGTGACCCCAGCCGCTCGAAGCGGGCGGCGCCCTGAGCCAGATTAAGGATGACAAGCAGGCCCGCGATGAACAACACGGAACTGACGAGGGTGAGCAGTGGCCGGCGCGTCAGGTGAAACAGCAGCGGCAGCAGCGCGATCGACGTGGTCGCGGCGACGGATCGGCTTGCCGTGATCAAGCCCATCCCGAAGCTGAGCGAGGCGAACAGATAAAAAAAGGGCTTCAAGGACCGATAGCGAGTGCGGATGGCGGCGTAGAGCGTCAGCGGCGTGGCCATAGTGAAATACAGGCCGATCTGGTTTGAGCCGCCGCCGAAGGGCGTGAAACGCCC
>JAZGCX010000121.1:0-2743 GCA_036477175.1 Phycisphaeraceae bacterium | reverse complement strand
AAGACAAGGTGCGCGAAGCAAGCGATGGACACGACGGCACGTGGGTGGCGCATCCGGGTCTGGCGGCGATCGCCAAAGCGGCGTTCGACGCGGAAATGCCTCAAGCCCACCAGATCGATCGCAAGCGCGAGGATGTAAAGATCACAGCCGGGGATCTGTTGACCGTTCCGGAAGGTCAGATTACCGAGGCGGGCCTGGCACAGAACATCGACGTGGGCATTCAGTACATGGCGGCCTGGCTGGGCGGCAACGGGTGCGTGCCGATCTACAACCTGATGGAAGACGCCGCCACGGCGGAAATTTCCCGGTCACAACTGTGGCAGTGGCTGCACAACGCCAATGCCACACTAAACGATGGCCGACCCGTCACGATGCAACTCGTCCACAACATGTTCAATCAGCAGATGGACAAGCTCAAAAGCAGGGTCGGCGATGACGCGTTCACCGGCGGCCATTACGAGCAGGCCCGCCGCATCATCGAAGACATTACCACGGAAAATGCGTTCACGCAGTTCATGACACTCGTAGGGTACGAGCATCTGGACTGACACAGGTGTCCGGTTTTTCGATTGAATGGAGAACACACTATGAAAAATAGTGAAATTGGGGAGATGGCAAACAGTTGGGAGAATGATCAGCGATGGAGAGGTGTGAAGCGCCCCTACACTGCCGGGCACGTGTATCGGCTTCGCGGCAGCGTGCAGATCGAACGCACGCTGGCGCGGCTGGGCGCTGAACGCCTGTGGGACCTGATGCACAACGAACCGTTTGTCAACGCCCTGGGCGCACAGACCGGCGGCCAGGCGGTGCAGCAGGTTCAGGCTGGACTCAAGGCGATCTATGTCAGCGGCTGGCAGGTGGCCGGCGACATGAACGCCGCGGCACAGACCTATCCTGATCAAAGTCTGTATCCGGCTGACAGCGTGCCCAACCTGGTCAAGCGGATTAACAACGCCCTGCAACGCGCCGATCAGATCAATCACGCCTCCGAGCACGACGGCAACAGCCCGCACTGGTTTGCACCGATCGTGGCTGATGCCGAAGCCGGTTTCGGCGGCGTGCTCAACGCGTTTGAACTGATGAAGGCCATGATCGAAGCCGGCGCGGCAGGCGTGCACTTTGAAGATCAACTGTCATCGGCCAAGAAGTGCGGACACATGGGCGGCAAAGTCCTGGTGCCGACCCAGGAAGCGATCCAGAAGCTCGTCGCCGCTCGTTTGGCTGCCGACGTCATGGGCGTGCCGACGGTTTTAATCGCGCGCACCGATGCCAATAGTGCGGGTCTGATTACCAGTGACGTTGACGAACGGGATCACGCCTTCATCACCGGTGAGCGCACCGTCGAGGGATTCTTCCGTGTCGAAGCCGGCCTGGATCAGGCCATTGCCCGCAGTCTGGCCTACGCGCCCTACGCCGACCTGATCTGGTGCGAAACCGCGCACCCGGACCTCGATGAAGCTCGCCGGTTCGCCGAAGTGATCCACGAGCAGTATCCCGACAAGATGCTGGCATACAACTGCTCGCCTTCGTTCAACTGGCGGGCGCAACTGGATGAGCCGACCATCGCCCGATTCCAGCGCGAACTGGGCGCCATGGGATACAAGTTCCAGTTCGTGACCTTGGCCGGTTTCCACGCGCTGAACACCGCCATGTTCGAGTTGGCGCACGGCTATCGGCAGGAAGGCATGATCGCCTACTCGAAACTGCAACAGCGAGAGTTCGCACTCGAAAAAACACACGGCTACCGGGCCGTGAAACATCAAGCGTTCGTGGGAGCAGGCTACTTCGATCAGGTCGCCCAGGTGATCGAGGCAGGCCAGTCATCCACGACAGCCATGGCCGGTTCCACCGAAGAGGAACAGTTCACCGAGCACCCGCCCCAGTTGTCCGAGATTGAAATGGAACCCGCTGCGGAACAGAACTGATCGGCGTCTGTTTTAAGCCGGATCGGTGTGTCCGTGCCAGCGGGGTTAACGTGATCTCCGGTCAACCGCTTCCCGGCTTGCCCAGCTATTGGGACCATATCACCGTTACGCCGGAGCCGTCCGGCCTGGTCTTGACGGGCGTCGGCTGTCCGATGCCGCCACCTCACCGCACCGCACAACACTTACCGCCGCTCGGGTAATCCTGACCATGAGAAAGCCCGGCGATGTGGCTGGGCAGTGCTTATCCGGGAAAGGCGGTTGCTGCACAGGAAGATCAACAGCGGCTTGGCTACAATTGGCATGGGAAGACTTCACCAGCGGCTTGCCCGCCAAGTCAGGTGTTGGTTCACACCGCGTATGCTTTGTGCGAGCTTGTGTCGAGCATAAGCGGGTGGTGGCTTCTTTTTTCTACTGGGACGGGAAGCTAACATGTTGACACGTCTCGTGCGATGGGCCAAACGGCCCGGTGTCGCTGCCGTTCTCGTTGGCATCTGCCTGACGATGGCCGCCTCCCGCAGCAGCGGCGACCAGTTTCACAAGCTCACCGCCAACGACGCCGCCCAGTTCGACGTATTTGGCCTCTCCGTGGCGTTCGCTGTGTCTGCGGCGGCGCAGCCGGCAAACGAAACTGTCCCCGCGGCCGAACCGGCTGCTGACGCGCCCCAGGGTCAGCCGCTGAAGATCAACATTGTGGCGGTCGAGGGCAACGTCCAGGTCCGCGGCGAAGAGGATCAGCCGTGGCAGCGGGCCGAAGTGGGCATGACGCTCGGCGTCGGCGCCGAATTCCGTACCGGTGTTCGCAGTGCCGTGCGGTTTGC
>JAZGCX010000120.1:0-8481 GCA_036477175.1 Phycisphaeraceae bacterium | reverse complement strand
ATTGTGGGACCCGGATTTCTGGACCGAGACGTTTGAGCAGGTCCATGAATGGGACAAGTTGATCGTTGAATTCAATCAACGCCTCGGCTTGATTTGAGCCACGAAGACACAAAGGCTACAAAGAGGTTATGCTTCGTGTCTTGGCGCCTTCGTGGCAAAGACCAGGTTAAGGACGGCAAATGCTGTCTGAACGGATTCATCTGCTGATCGAACAGTCGCAGGGCATCAAGACCACCCTGTATCAGCGGGATTTCCTGATGACGTGGAAGTACTCCGCCGGCGACCTCAAGGCGGTTCTGCTCGTTGCGGAGGTTCTGGAGGAGCTGTATCGCGCCAACGTATCGGCGCGGGTCTTCGATTCAGGGCTGGCGGTTTCGATCTTTCGGGACAAATCCACGCGGACGCGGTTCAGTTTTGCGAGCGCGGCGAACCTGCTGGGGCTGACCGTTCAGGATCTGGACGAAGGCAAATCGCAGATCGCCCACGGCGAAACGGTGCGCGAAACTGCCAACATGGTTTCATTTCTGACCGAAGTGATCGGCATCCGTGACGATCTGTTTCTCGGCCAGGGGCACAAGTACATGCAGCAGGTGTCGGACGCCGTCGAGCAGGGCTATCAAGAGGGCGTGCTGACCCAGCGACCGGCGGTGATCAATTTGCAATGCGATCTGGACCATCCGACACAGACGCTGTCGGATCTGCTGCACTTGCAGAAAACATTTGGCTCGCTCGAAGCCCTGCGCGGTAGGAAGGTCGCCATGAGCTGGGCCTACTCGCCATCGTACGGCAAACCGCTGTCGGTGCCGCAGGGGGTCATCACGCTGATGACCAGGTTCGGCATGGACGTGGTGCTGGCCCATCCGGATGGCTACGAGCTCGTGCCCGAGATGCTCGAAATCGCCACGCGGCATGCAAACGAATCCGGCGGCTCGTTCAAACAGGTACATAGTATGGAAGAGGCGTTTCGCGACGCTGATATCGTCTACCCCAAGAGCTGGGCGCCGTACCAGATCATGCAGCGGCGCACCGAGCTTCTGCGCGCGGGTGATACGAACAAGCTCGACGATTTGGAGCAGCAGTGCCTGGCCGACAACGCCGAGCATAAGGAGTGGGAATGCACCAACAAGATGATGTCGCTGACGCGCCAGGGCAAAGCGCTTTATATGCATTGCCTGCCGGCGGATATCAGCGGCGCCAGTTGCGAGAGCGGCGAGGTGTCGGCCGACGTCTTCGAGCACTATCGCCTCGAAACCTACCGCGAGGCCTCACACAAACCCTTCATCATCGCGGCCATGATATTGCTGACCCGATTCGAGCAGCCGGCAGTCGTCGGGCTGAAGAAACTGCTGGATAAGAACGAATGCAGACGATTACTTTGACCTAGCTCGCGAGTTCAGTCGTCGCAGTATACGCCCGGAAACGCAGCGTAGAAGGCGGCGCACTTGGCCAGGTGTTCGATCGGCACGGAGTCGTTGACCATGTGGGCGACGTCTTCGGCGGCCGGGCCGAAGCCGACGCAGGGGATGCCGAACAGACCCGCGATCGAGACGGCGTTGGTGCTGAAGGTCCACCGGCCCACAGTCGGCCGCTTCTTGAACAGAGCGCGGTACGACTTCACCGCGGCTTGTACCTGCGGTGCATCCTCCGGTTCGCACCATGTCGGGAAGTAGTGCTCGGTCTCGTAGACCAGGCCGGTGTAGCTGGGTTTGGTGTAGCGGGGAATGGCGACTTTGGCCCTTGCGCCGGCGCGTTTGACGGCCTCGCGAATCTCACGCAGGGCCGAGACCTTGGTCTCGCCGATGGTTAAACGACGATCGAGATGGATGTACGCCTCGCCGGGCACGGAGCACATGCTGGGCGTCTTGCAATCGACATACGACACGGTGATTGTCCCGTTGCCTAAAAACTTGTTCTTCTTCAGCCGCTTGTTGAGCTTTTCGATTTCATTGACCACCTTGGCAATCTTATAAATGGCGTTATCGCCTTTGTGCGGCATGGAGCCGTGGCAGGATTTGCCCTTGACGGTCACACCCACCTCCATACGCCCGCGCTGGCCCCGTAGGATCTTGCAGTTGGTCGAGTCGGTCACCACCACGCACTCCGGCCTGATGTTGTCCTCGTTGACGATGTACTGCCAGCACAAACCATCGCAGTCTTCCTCCATCACCGTGCAAGTCAGCAACAATGACCACTGGTTGCTTTTGAGCTTCAAGTCCGTGATGATCTTTGCGGCGTAGACCATCGCCGGGACGGCTCCTTTCTGATCGCCGGCGCCGCGGCCATAGACCACGCCTTTGGACACTTGTGCTTCATAGGGGTCGTGCTTCCACTCCGAGGGGTCGCCCACGCCCACGGTATCGACATGAGCGTCGACGGCGATCAGCCGCCGACCGTTGCCGACATGAGCCAACAAGTTGCCCATCGGATCGGTCCAAATACGCTCAAAGCATTTGAGCTTTTTCATTTCGCGTCGAATGCGCCTGATCACGGCGCCCTCCTGCCCGCTCTCAGAAGGAATTGCCACCAGATCGCGCAGGAACGACACCATTGGGTTTTGGTATTTCACCGCTCTGTTGAGGATGGTCGAGTAGTCCATATTCTCCAAGCGACCCATCCGAACCACGAATCACGAACATTGTCTTCGAGCAGGGACTCGTTTCATAGCTGCTCATCTCCGTGATTTTGCCGGCGCAAAAAAGCCCCCCAGAGGCCTCGGACCTTTGGGGGGCTGTTAGGGTTACAGAATGCAAGCAACGTCAACTACGGGCACACTCCCCAGGCACCCAGTACTACAGCCAGGTCAAACGGGCCGATGTCGCCGTCGCCATCGGCATCGAGACACTCGCAAATGGTACCTGGAACCACCGGACCCCAGCACCCCAGCACATTGGCCAGGTCGAAGGGACCGACGTCGCCGTTGAAGTCAACGTCTTGCGGACAGGCTGCATTGCAGAGCGACGCCGCACAATTGGAATCACCTTGTCCCGTGGTGATGTGCAGGGACCAGGTGACGAGGGTCCCAGTGTCCAGACCGGCACCGTCGGTCACGTTGATCGTCCACGCCCCGGCCGAGTCCATACCGTTGAACGCGCTGAGCGCCAGCTCGGGCGTGTAGTTCGGCGGCGAGGACAGGTTGTCCGTGCACTGAGTCTCGATCGGGCCACCGGTACCCTGGTCGTCCAGGATGATGTCGTAGTTATCTGTAGCGCAACCACAACAGTTGTCGGGATCGCATGGCAGGTCATCCCCGGGACGCTGGATCAGAGTCACCGTCGTGGCGTTGTGCGTCAGCGTGACGCACAGGTCGCCGACCCAGGTGTGATTGATGGCCAGGTCCACATCCAGGTCCGCAATCGCGAAGCTCATACCTATGTTGATGGTATCACTGACGCCGGTGGCGTCGTTATCAGGGATCGCCGCATTCGGATTTGACTCGAACGACTGCGGATCGCCCGGAGCGAAGCACGTGGTCGCGTCGCCGAGGTAATCACCGCCGCCAGCCAAGCATTCCTCTTGCGTCATAATCTCGCAGGGCGGGCCAACGGCTGAAAGACAGCACGCACCGCTCGGCGGGGGCGGCGGCAGGCAATCGACGGTCAACGTGTAGTCGTTACCCCCCCCGCAGGGGAAGCCATCGAAGATGCCGCTGCCATCACAGTTTCCTGTGCCGACGAACACGACATATTGACCTGCCGGCAGGTCAGCGCTGGCCGGCGTGATGGGAACCCCGCCATCCGAGCACCCGGTTTGGCCGACGATGACGGGGCCGCAGTTAGCGATCCCGTCGATGATGAACGTCACGCCCGGGAACTGCGAGGTCAAGGTGCCGACGAGGGTGCCACCTGGATGGTCGACCAGGTACCAGTCGGTGTCACGCGTAGCGCCATCGGCCCAGGCGCTGCCGCAGAAGGTGTCGCCGCAGGCAGCGTCGGTGTAGATCGCCGGATCCGAATTGCAGCCGCCGTTGGCGTCAGTACCGCAGGCCTCGCTCTCGCAGGTCACGCCTGGAGCGCAGTTCGCCGCAGGATCGCCGCAGTCGGCCGGACAGTTGTCGCAGTCTTCGCCAGCCGCCGCGCAGCACACTCCATTGCCGCAGGTCTCGTCACCGCAGTCTATGGGGCAGTTGCAAGCACTCTCACCGGATTCGCACCCGAATTCGCCGCAGACCGTGAACACCTCGCACTCGACGCTGAGCTGACCGAACCCAGAATCGCCTTCTTGCCAACCACCGACGCGGACCTTGTAACACTGGCCCTGCACCACGGGGACCCTCAGACGAGAGGCGAAGGGGGTGCCCGTGGCGGTGCAAGTACCGGCGGCATCGTCGTTGCAGCGCAACAGCAGATCGTCACCCGGCGGACAGTTAGCGGTGTCACAAGCCGCGGTGTCATAGATGACCAGGTCCGTGTCATAGAAAGCGTCACCGCCTTCTTCCTGACAGGTGCTCAACGTGAGGTTCCCGGTGCAGGTGGCCGTGTAGTCGTACCAGATGTCGTGCCAGGTCTGGTCGTCGAACTGGCACACCGTGTGCGGCAGCCCGTCGGTGGTTGCATCCGTGGTGTTGTAATCGAGAACACCGTCAAACAGATCAATCGGATTGACGCAGTCGTCGTTCTCCGGCGGTTGGGCGCAAATAACATCCGCCTGGTCGACACAGCCTTGGTCCCAGAAGAAGGCGCAGCATATGGGGTTCAGCAGGCAAACCGCGGTACAGCATTCCTGATCATCACAGCCCGGATTGCCGTGGAATTCAAAACAGCTGCCGACTCCGTCGATACAGGCCGCAGGCGGGCACTCATCACAGGTGGTGCCGTCTCCGAGGTAGTCGCCGCCGTCGATAATACACTGAGCTTCGGTCGAGTCAGCATTGCAGCCGCCCAGTTTGCCGCCGGGACTACAGCACGCACCACGTCCCACGCAGGTGCAGTCGGCCTGGCAATCGCCGGGCCGGAAGCAATTAGCATCCTCGTTGCCGTCGCACTGCTCGCAGGCTTGTGTCTGCGAGTCACCGCAGACCACGGGTGTTCCAGTTGCGGTATGCCCTGAAAGGGTAATCACGGTCTGCGAATCGGGGAAGCCGATGTCCGTTACCCCGACCCAGTCGATGTCGCCACAGTCGTCGGCACGAAAGAGGGCGTCCGAGCACGCGGGCGTGATATTGGCCCGCGGGCGGAAGGCGTGGTCATTGCCCGGCGTGCCTATCGTACCGTCCAAGGGCGCAAATATCTCGGCCACCACGAATGAGTCGGCGGTGATCTCTACCGGAGGATCGAACTGGACGAGGATGATCGTTCCTTCGTCCGCAGCAGAGATATCGATATTTTCGGTAGCGATCAGATTCGAGCTGGCCAGCAAAGGCGGGCAGCCGGCAGCCAGATACAGATTGATTTCCAGCGGTACGATGTCGCCGGAGTCGCTGTCTAATTGTTGGACGCCGAACTTGAAGACGTCGATGAACAGAGCACCCGGGACGCCCTCGACAGCGAGATCGAAGCAGCGAGCGTAACCGTTCGAGGTCGTGCCGTCTCCCGAAACCCCGCAGGCAACTTGCGTCTGGTCATCGCCGTCATCAAGGCTGTGTTGCAGACAGCAGAAGTCCACATCACAGGTGCTCAACGGACAGCCGACAGCAGAGGCGGTGCGATGACCACTTTCCTTGAGGCCGCCGACGGGCGACACCAAAACGTGCGTACGTGGCTGGGCAGTTGCTAATTCCTTAGCAGGCCGGGGCGTTTTGACCGCGACCGCTACGGAGCCCGGTTTGTTGTCCGCGTAGCCGGTGACCGTCACGAGCAAGCTAATTCCAAGGGCAGCAAACAGATATCCGCCTAGAACCTTCCTACATTGAGTAGAATAGCGCATTACAAATCTCCTAAACACGATGTAGACCCGAAGTGTTTGGATCAGTTACAAAACCACACGCGTCCGACATGACGAGCGCTTCTCACCCCCTTTAGCATAATCGAAAGTCCATCAAAGGTCTATGAATCGAAACCTATTGGTTTGCCTACGTTCTAATAATTCTCTAATAGTCGAGAGGGTGGAAAAAGGGGACAGGAACCATTTGTGCGGAGCACCCCTCGGGCCTTCCAGGCAAAAGGTTCCTGTCCCCTTTTTCCCTCGCCGCGGCTTTGCTAGACTGCTCCGATGCATCCTACACGAATCGGCCTGCTGGTTAACGCTGTTCTGCTGTCGGCGACCGGATGCCTGGCGCCCCGGCTGCCCGAGGTCAACCTTTCCGACAAAGTGCGGATTCCCGACAAGTCCGCCGTGATCTTCTTCGTCGACGGCATGGACCGCCGGCGCATGCAGGAGCTGCTCGAAGCGGGCGAGCTGCCCAACATTAAAAAGCATTTTGTCGACGGCGGCGTGGGTGTGAAATATGCCGTCACCTCCATGCCGGCGATCACCTATCCGAATTCGGTCTCGCTGCTGACCGGCTGCTTGCCGGGCCACCACGACATCATGGGCAATCTGTGGTTCGATCGCCGCACGCTGGAAATTCCCGATTACATCCACGCCGGCAGCTATCGCAGCGTCAACGAACACTTCGACCGCAAGACGATCTATGAGATTTTGCACGATCATTTCACGGTCAACGTCCAGTTCCACACCCGCCGCGGTGTGACCCATACCTTCGACCACGTGGTCCCTACGGGCATCGACTGGTACACACACAACTTCAGCGGTGTGGACCGTCGCGTGGGTTACACTTTCAGCAACGTGATCCGGCTGGCCAATCGCGCGCGGCGCTGGCCGACGGTAATAATGTTTTATTTCCCCGGCGTCGATGAAACCGGCCATCGTTACGGTTCGGATTCGGCCAGGTACGCTGAGGCGCTAAAGGTTGTGGATCATTCGATCGGTCTGGTGTGTGAGGCGATCAAGGCCAGCGAGTTGGTGGATCGCACCTATTTTGTCCTCACGACCGATCACGGCCACGTACCCACACCGCCTGACCGACATTTCGACCTCGCCGGATGGTTCGAGCGCGAGCGTGATCTGAAGGTCCGCACCGAGTGTCTCAAATCCAAATCCTATGACCAGCGCCAACGGCAATTGAACCAAAACGACGTGATCTTGTTCACCGATGGGGGTCGGCGAGCGGTCATCCACCTGCGCGGACGCGGCGGATGGTACAGCCAACCGGACCAGGCCGAAGTGGACGAATTGATCGACCAGCTCGTTCAGATCCCGGCGGTGGAACTCGTCGTCTGTCGCGGCCAACCGCATCAGGTCCGGATGCGCACGCGCGACCTTTCAGCCGCTGCGGAGCGCAAAGTTGAAGGGTCGACGGCTTTTTATCGCTTGCGACTCTTTGAGGGTAACTGGCTCGGTTATCTTGAGAAACCGATACCAGAGTCAGGACTTGTGTCGCCTTGGCACGATTCGCGCGATTGGCTGCGGATATCGGCCCGTGGTTACTGTCCCGACTTCGTAGTTCAGATTGTCGAGATGTTCGATTCGCCGCGCGCGGGCGACATCGTTCTGTTTGCGGCCGAAGACTGGGCCTTCGACGGCTGGAGCAGTGGCCACGGTTCCTGTTTGGCCGCCGACATGCATGTGCCGATGTATTTTGCCGGCCCGGAGCTTCAGGCCGGCGGGCAAATTGATTACGCACGTAATGTCGATATCATGCCCACGGTTCTCGATCTGCTAGGCCAGGCGCATCGCCTGAACGATATCGAACCCATCGACGGTCGAAGTGTGGCCGGGGAGCTGCGCCATGCCCGGAAGCAAGGCGAACAGACGACTGCTGCGACTGCTGATCCTGGCAGCGTTCTATCCGACCCTGCTGCTCAACCGCCTGATGTGCGCCCTCGGGGTGTGGAACCGCTGGGATTGGGTGGATGATCACGTCATGGTCGGTGCCCTGCCCTCAGGCCGCGATCTGCAACGGCTCTATAGAATGGGCATCTCAGCAATCGTCAACCTCTGCGAGGAGTACGCCGGCAACGGTGCACGGCTGTCCGCCTTGGGATTCATCCAATTGCGGCTGCCCACACTGGATTACCATCGCCCCTGTGCCGAAGACATCGCCCGCGCGGTCGAATTCATCACACAGCAGATCGCCGTGGGTAAAAAAGTATACATCCATTGCAAAGCAGGCCGAGGCCGAAGCGTGACCATTGCACTGGGCTATTTGATGGCCACGCGACAAATTGACTCCCAACAGGCCTACCAGTGGCTCAGATCCATTCGGCCCCATATCGACAGCGATATTCCGCACACCCCGGAGGTACGGGATTTTGAGCAGCGCCTCGGCGCAAGGTCGTACGGAATGCCGAATGCGGATCGGCGAATCCCTTATCCGAGCCCGAAGCGCCAGCGACGGGTCAAAGATTGAGAATCAATTGCGTTCCACTGCGTGCGGCCCCGCCTGGGGATCGAAAAAGTTCAGAATGAGGCTGAAGTAGTAAGCTCGACAGTAGGCCGCGAAACCGATATGCCCGCCGCCGGGAAGGATCATGGCCGCCACAT